>NZ_JAMZBE010000027.1:0-31578 GCF_024158645.1 Halomonas sp. 707B3 | reverse complement strand
GATTAATAACGCTATAACCGCCGATGCCCGCGCAACAGCCTCTGGCTTCCAACTGCAAATGCTGGGATTAACGCTATTTGCGCTGCTGATTGGCGGGCTGATTGCCGTATTCTTGTCTCGCCAGCTGCTGCGCGAGTTAGGCGCAGAGCCCTACGAGGTAAAAGCCTTTGCCCAAGCCATTGGACGGGGCGAACTGACCACCAAAGGGCGGCTTAAGAAAGGCGATAAGCGCAGCATTATGGCCTCGCAGGTGGAGATGGCGAAGCACTTACAAGATATCGTGGCGCAAGTGCGCGCCTCAGCAGAAGCCGTAGCTTCCAATAGCGAACAAATCGCCGAAGGCAACAATGACCTCGCCTCGCGTACCGAAGAGCAAGCCAGCGCCCTGGCAGAAACGGCTTCGGCTATGGAAGAATTGAATAGCACCGTCAAACAGAATGCGGATAACTCCGAGCAAGCCAGCCAAGAAGCATCTAGCGCTTCTACAATAGCCACTCAAGGCGGCGAGGCGGTGAATCAAGTAGTAACCACCATGAATGATCTCAACAAAAGCTCACAAGAGATCGCTGGCATTATTTCCACCATTGACTCAATTGCGTTCCAAACCAATATCCTGGCGCTTAACGCGTCGGTGGAAGCAGCACGGGCGGGTGAGCATGGCCGTGGTTTTGCAGTTGTTGCTGAGGAAGTGCGCAAGCTGGCACAACGTAGCGCCGATGCCGCCCGTGAAATTAACAACCTCATTACCAGCAATCTTGAACGTGTGAATCATGGTAACGAGCGGGCTGAAGAAGCCAGCAAGTCCACCGAAGAGATTGTGGCAGCCATCGAGCGCGTTACCCAAATCATGCAAGAGATCAGCAACGCCAGTGCCGAGCAGAGCGCAGGTGTACAGCAAGTGGGCCAGGCGGTAACGGAAATGGACCATGTAACACAGCAGAACGCCTCTCTTGTCAATGAAAGCGCGACAGCTGCTAACAACCTGCGCCAAAACGCTCATCAGCTACTGCATTCCATGGGGGCTTTCAAACTTCCGGC
This sequence comes from Halomonas sp. 707B3, assembly GCF_024158645.1. Classification (NCBI taxonomy): domain Bacteria; kingdom Pseudomonadati; phylum Pseudomonadota; class Gammaproteobacteria; order Oceanospirillales; family Halomonadaceae; genus Halomonas; species Halomonas sp. 707B3. The sequence continues at coordinate 30,540 of NZ_JAMZBE010000027.1, read as the reverse complement.
CACTGCGTCAACGGGTGCAGACCGCCGCCGCGTCAACCACGCGACCGAACAGCAATCACATAAACCCCAAAAAGCACCCGCGCTACCGGCTGCCAAACCTTCCACTACTCCTGAACCCGAATGGGAAAGCTTCTAAATAAAACGTCTTGCCTGCCGTTAACTATTTAGGAGGGCCGTGGCGTGACACGCTGCGGCCCACTGCCTTCCCTTGAGGTTACTATGAAACCTTCCCAAAGCTTATTCATGGTGTTTTTGTTACCGGTATTGATAGTAGTGCTGCCCGTGCTGCTATTGCTGGTGCTGGCTACTCAGGTTATCAAAGAGCAGTCACTGCAGAACTATCAACTGCAATCTGATGACTTGGATACGTTGGTGCAAATGGCCACCTTCGACCGCCAAATGGGTGATCTTCACCAGCGCATGACCGAAGTATTTAGCCGCGCCGAAGAAACCAGCCTAAGTGCAATGCAGCGCTACTCCGAATACGGCCTGATCAATCAAGAGCTGACAGCCATCGGAGAAAGCATTGACCAATTGGCTGCCTCGCCACTTATTTTTGACCTTAGCAAAGGGAGTGCCGACACCCTGCAACGTGCTTTTCACCAGTATCAGCGTTTTGCCAGTATGGCAAACGAATCGGCGACGCTTAATCAAGGCGACCCAGGATTTTATCTTCAAGAAGCACAGCGCCACTACAATACGTTTAGCCTATTCTCACAGCAGATTTTTGAGGCACTTACCCAGCGTGCCAGCGACCGCCATCGCGAGTCTTACGCAGACCTCATCCACTCACGCGACTCCACGCTATGGATGGGTGTGGGGCTATTTGTACTGTTGATTAGTGCTGCTTTTCTGGCCGCATGGCGGATCAACCAGCGCCTTGTGACGGTAGGTGATGCCATTTTGGCGCTCTCCGATAGCCGCCAGGAACTACCGGATATGCAGGCGATAGAGCGTTTAAGCCAGAAGCACAGCGGGCCACTTAAGCGTATTGCACTTGCCCTGCTCTCTTTTCGTGTTACCGAACAGCAACGTCGCGCTGCGGAGCGCCAAGTACATCAACTGGCCTACTACGACACGCTCACCGACCTACCCAACTGGCGGTTAATGAAGGAGCACTTACAGCACTCCCTGGAAACTAACAGCCAAACCGACACCTATGGCGCGCTGGTGTATGTAGATGTGGATGAGTTCAAACGCATTAACGATGGCATCGGCCACCAAGCGGGGGACGATCTCCTTAAGCAGATGGCAACACGGCTTAAAACCCTTGAACAACAAGGCTGCATCATTGGACGCTTAAGTGGCGATGAGTTCGTGCTGATTATTGACGGATTAGACAGCGATAAACTGAAAGCCGCCGAGAAAGCCGAATTCTTTGCCCAGCAGGTCAATCATGCATTAACCCAGGCTTACTGCCTGGATGGTCATCACCAGTATCTTAACGTTAGCCAAGGGTTAGTACTGTTTAAAGGCGTCGATGAAAGCGTCGATGAACTTTTCCAGCACGCTAACTCTGCCGTTCACATCGCAAAACGCGATGGTCAGAATAATATCCGCTTTTACGACCCTGCGGTCCAAGCACAGCTGGAGTGCCGCACAGAGCTAGAGCGCGACTTGCGCTTAGCGATTGAACGAGATGAGTTTGTCCTGGTGTACCAAATGCAGGTGGATAGCCAAGGGCGTGCCATTGGTGCAGAAGCACTGATTCGCTGGCAGCACCCCACCCGTGGTTTTGTATCCCCCGGTACGTTCATTCCGCTCGCCGAAGAAACGGGGCTCATCGTACCTATTGGTACGTGGGTGCTGCATGCCGCCTGTGAACAGCTTGTCATGTGGCAAACAGCGGAGCATACAAAAGACCTAGTGCTGGCCGTGAATGTCAGCGCGAAACAGTTTCAGCAGCCAAACTTCGTGGAAGAAGTAGCCAACGCGCTGGAGCTAAGCGGCGCCTCGCCCCACAAGCTGAAGCTTGAGCTAACCGAGAGTACCGTGATTGGAAAAGTGGAAGATACCATCGCCCGGATGCATCAGCTGAAGGCGCTGGGGATCAGTTTTGCGATGGACGACTTTGGCACCGGCTACTCATCGCTGCAGTACCTGAAACGCCTGCCGTTGGATCAGATCAAAATCGATCAGTCCTTCGTACGCGACCTACACCAGGATGAGGACGATATGGCCATCGTCGAAACGATCATTGCCATGGGGCGCTCGCTGGGCCTTAACGTCATCGCCGAAGGGGTGGAAACCATGGAGCACTGGCGCTATCTCAACGAGCACCAGTGCCACGCTTATCAGGGTTACTACTTTTGCAGGCCAGTGCCAGCGGAAGAGATGGCCAAATACTGCTTGGCCCCTCCTCCGATACTGACTTAAGCCAGTGAGCACTTGAGCCCTTATTCCCCAGGCTGCCAACCGTTCACGATGGGGTAGCGACGGTCACGCCCGAAACCACGCGGCGTGACCCGCACTCCAACCGGCGCCTGGCGACGCTTGTATTCACAACGGTCCACCAGCTTGACGACCTTGTAGACATCCTCTTCCTCAAAGCCTGCCGCAATAATCGCCTCAGCGCTCATATCCCCTTCGATGTAGCGGACCAAAATGGCATCCAACACATCGTAGTCGGGGAGTGAGTCGCTATCCTGCTGGTCGGGGGCTAGCTCAGCACTAGGCGGGCGCTCAATGACTCGCTCGGGAATCGCTGGAGACTGGGTATTGCGCCAGCGGGCTACGCGGTAAACCCAGGTTTTATACACATCCTTAATAGCGTTGTAGCCGCCCACCATATCGCCATATAGGGTGGCGTAACCCACGGCCATTTCGCTCTTGTTACCGGTGGTCAGTACCATCAGGCCTTTCTTATTGGAAATGGCCATTAACAGCACACCACGACAGCGCGACTGCAGGTTCTCTTCGGTAGTATCTCGCTCGGTGCCAGCAAAGCTTTCTGCCAAGGTGCCCATAAAGGCTTCCACCATCGGCTCGATGGGCATCACGTCATAGTGCACGCCCAGCAGGTTCGCCTGCTCGGCGGCATCCTGTTTGGAGATATCCGCCGTGTAGTGGTAAGGCATCATCACCGCCTGCACCCGCTGCGGCCCCAACGCATCCACCGCAATGGCCAGCGAAAGAGCAGAATCGATCCCACCAGAAAGCCCCAACACTACGCCCTTGAACCCGCTTTTATTGACGTAGTCACGCAGGCCAGTCACCAGCGCACAGTAGAGACTCTCTTCCGGCTCAACGTCGGGCTCAATCTCCCCGGCTTGAGGCTCCCAAGTATCCGCGCTGGTTTGCAGCAACTGGATAGGCATTAAGCCCGCCTGCCAATAGGGCGCGAGCACCTTTAATTGGCCATTGGCATCGACACAGCTGGAGCCACCATCAAACACCAGCTCATCCTGGCCGCCGATGGTGTTGACGTAAACAATCGGCCGCTGCACATCTTGGGCACGCAGCTCTAAAAGGCGCAGCCGCTCGGCGGGCTTGTCCTGATGGTAGGGCGAGGCATTCAGGCTAATCAGCACTTCTGCCCCGGCTTCCCGAGCCGCTTTTACCGGCGCGCCTTCCCATAAATCTTCACAAATCAGCAGGCCAAGCTTGGCGCCTTTATGTTCGTACACCAGCGGCTCAGTGCCAGGGGTAAAGTAGCGCTGCTCGTCAAACACTTGATAGTTGGGCAGCGCCTGCTTAGCGTATTCTGCCTCCCACTGGCCGTTGTACAGCACACCCGCCAGGTTGTAGCACTTGCCTTCACGCACGCCGGGGTAACCAATAATCACCAGCACATCGCGGGAGATTTTTTCGGCCATTTTAGCCCGCGCTTCCCGCAGGCGGGTTTCCATGGAGGGGCGCAGCAGCAAATCTTCCGGCGGGTAGCCGGATAAAAAAAGCTCAGGGAAGACAACAATATCCGCCCCATGCTCAATCCTCGCTTCTCGCACAGCCTCAATGGCACGCGCGGCATTGCCGGGAATATCTCCCACCAGAGGGTCGAGTTGGGCCATTACCAGCGTTAAGTCTTGCATGGGCGTTAAAATCTCTTGAGAATCTTCGGAATACGGTGGCATCTATATAGTAGATGCATTGTCCCGCAAGGCATGCCAAGTGGCAAAGGCCACACAGCACTAAGAGGGCTGAAAGCAACGAAAGTCTTGCCGCCAGTCACGCCTTGTAACCGCCTTTCCCACTTGGGGAGCCATTGAGGATGAATCTATTGATCATTCGGCTGATTATATTTGCCGTGCTGTTTTACGTAGGCTTGAAGCTTTACGGTATTTACCGCCAGCGTAAGCTGACCCACCAGCAGCAAACACCCCCTCGCCATGAAGGTGGCAAAATGGTGCGCTGCCGCTGGTGTGATGTCCACGTACCGGAAAACGAGGCGCTGCGCGATGCGGAACAGTGGTTCTGCTGTAGCGCGCACCGCGACCGTTTCTTGAAGGAGCAGGAAGACAACAGCAATCGCTAGGCCTCCCCCGCCTTTACGCCAAACGCGCAGCCGTTGGCTGATAAGGCGTAGGATCCATCAGCGGCTTACGCCCAAGCAGCTGATCCGCTAGCAAGTGTGTCGATGCAGGCGCTAGTACTAAGCCGTTACGGTAGTGGCCTGCATTGACAAACACATTCGGAAAATCGGGTAGTGCGCCAATAAAAGGAATACCTTCCGGCGAGCCAGGGCGCAGGCCCGCCCAATGGTGCGCTACGGGGCAATCTGCCAGCGCGGGGATAATATTCTCCGCGCTCCGCTTGAGCGAGGCCAGCGCCTCTTCATCAGTGGCTTTATCGAAGCCCGCCTCTTCCAGGGTCGAGCCTACCAGCAGTAGCCCGTCGCTACGGGGAATCACATAGCGGCCATCCTTTAGCACGACACGTTGCACTAATCCCGGGGGCGCTTGATAAGCAATCATCTGCCCTTTGACGGGGCGCACCGGCAGGCGCACGTTTAAACCCTCTAGCAACTGGGCCGCCCAAGCACCGCCGCATACTACCAACTGCTCGGCCAGCTGCTCGCCTTGGTTGGTATCAACACCCACCACGCGGCCTTGGCGCTGAATAAACCCCTGCACGCTGCACTGCTCTACGAGTGTGACGTTGGGCATAGCGGCTAAGCGCGCCCGTAGCGCTTGGCCCAAGCGCGGGTTGCGCACGCTGCCCAGAGTGGGCATCCAGAGCGCGCTGCCTTCTGGCGCAGCCGCTTCGGGCTCTTTTTGATGCACAAAAGAGGCGTCTACCCGCTCCAATGGTTTGCCTAGCTGGCGGGCCCATCGCAGTGCCGCGTCATCGTCATCCACGTTTAAGTAGAGCAAGCCCTTTTGGCGATACTCCGGGTCGATGCCGGTCTCTTCCAGCAGGCGCAGTGCCAGCGTCGGATAGACACCCTCCGACCAGCGGGAAAGTTGCGATACTGGCTCGCCGTACCGCCATGGGTAGAGCGGCGACACAATACCCCCGCCTGCCCAAGAAGCCTCTTTCCCGCATACCCCACGCTCCACCAGCGTGATATTCTGACCTGCATCTGCCAGTTGCAGCGCGGTCATCATGCCAATAACACCACCGCCTATAATTAAGAAATCGCTCACAAATATTGCCCACTATTGCTAATAGAGTCGCTAAAAGAGCCGCTAACAGAGTACCAGCGCATTGGCGGCATAAAGAGAATGAGCATAGTGATGCGTTTCAACAGGTCAAGCTACTGAGAGAGACTATGGCACAGCCTCACCACATCGCTAGGCGAAACAACACGGGCTTTACACTGCTTGAGTTGCTGGTGGCACTCGCCTTAATGGGCATGCTGGCGGCCTGGGGTTTGCCCAACTTTCAGGCACTAGGCGAGCGTTCGGCAGTCACCAGCGAGGTGAATCGTCTGCAGACAATCCTTACTCTGGCACGCAATACCGCGATTACCCAGCAGAGCGATATAACAGTCTGCCCGGCTAACGAAGGGAAAAACGCCTGCTCAGATGACTGGAACAACCCTGTCATTATTGTCCAAGGAGACAAAACGACGAGCATTAGTGACCAAGATATTGTGCGCGTCTTCGCACCCACTAAAGGCGTTCACGTTACTAAGAATGGTCACTCAAGAATAAAATATAACCCAGTGGGACACGTCGGGGGCTTTAACAGTACCTACACCATTTGCCCTAGCAATGATCAAACAACATCTTCAGGGGCAGAGCTCGTTGTAAGTACCTTAGGACGCGCGAGAGTGGGAGAAGATCCCATTAGCTGTGGCGACTAATGAGATCTTGTAGCAACAGACATATACCTAATTAAGCAATACCATCCAGATAGCGCTCGGCATCCAGCGCGGCCATGCAACCGCTACCCGCTGAGGTAATTGCCTGGCGATAGATATGATCCATCACATCGCCGCAGGCAAACACACCCGGCACGCTGGTCGCCGTTGCGTTACCTTCACTGCCCGATTTTACTTTGATATAGCCGCCGTTCATTTCCAGCTGGCCTTCAAAGATGCCGGTGTTGGGGCTATGGCCGATGGCAATAAACAGCCCCGGCGCATGAATCTCTTTGGTGGAGCCATCTTTGGTAGATTTCACCCGCACGCCGGTCACGCCGGTGTTGTCGCCCAGCACTTCCTCTACTTCGTAGAACCATTCCAGAGCAATTTTGCCCGCCTCGGCTTTCTCGAAGAGTTTGTCTTGCAGAATCTTCTCGGCGCGCAGGGTATCGCGGCGGTGTACCAGCGTCACCTTGGAGGCGATATTGGAAAGGTACAGCGCCTCTTCCACGGCGGTGTTGCCCCCGCCTACAACAATCACTTCCTGGTTACGATAGAAGAAGCCATCGCAAGTGGCGCAGGCAGAAACACCCTGCCCCATAAACTGCTGCTCAGTGGGCAGCCCCAAGTAGCGTGCGCTGGCACCGGTCGCAATGATCAGCGCATCGCAGGTATAAGTACCGCTATCGCCTTTTAAAGTGTACGGCTTTTCACCTAAGCTGACTTCATTGATATGATCAAACAGCACTTCGGTATTAAACCGCTCGGCGTGCTGCTTCATGCGCTCCATCAGCTCGGGGCCTTGGACGCCTTCGGCATCGCCGGGCCAGTTATCCACATCGGTTGTAGTGGTCAATTGGCCACCTGCCTGTATACCGGTAATCAGCAGCGGCTTTAAGTTAGCCCGTGCTGCATACACCGCTGCGGTATACCCTGCAGGGCCGGAACCAAGAATAATCAAACGTTCATGACGCGTTTCCATGACACCACCTTTGTCACAATATTGAGCAGATAACGTTGCAAGAGAGTCTGCCTGAAATGGCGCCAAGTACAAGCTATTACAAGGGTTAGTCTACGCTATTAGGCAAAGATGCCTTGAAACTCTATGGTGAAACACCCATGTGCTATTAATAAGCCATACTATTGATTCGCCATACCAAGAAAAGCAGTGACCGTCGCGTAACGCCAAGCAATCAGAGGAGAATGGAATGAGCAAGATACCCAACACGCTTCATACCTTAACGGCAGGAAGCCAAGAGTATCACTACTACAGCTTGCCCACGGCGGCTGAAACGCTAGGCAACATCGACCGGCTACCCAAGACGCTCAAAATCCTGCTCGAAAACCAGCTGCGCTTCGCTGACGATGAGAGCGTCGACCAGGAAGACATGCAGGCCCTGGTGGATTGGCAGAAAGAGGGCAAATCCAGCCGTGAAATCGGCTACCGCCCCGCCCGCGTGCTGATGCAAGACTTTACCGGCGTACCCGGCGTAGTGGACCTTGCTTCCATGCGGGCCGCCGTAGAAAAGCTCGGTGAAGACCCTGCCCGTATCAACCCGCTCTCCCCGGTTGACCTGGTGATTGACCACTCTGTGATGGTCGATAAATTCGGCAACGCGGCGGCGTTCCAAGAAAACGTCGATATCGAAATGCAGCGCAACGGCGAACGCTACGAGTTCCTGCGCTGGGGCCAAAAAGCCTTTGATAACTTCAGCGTTGTACCGCCCGGCACCGGTATTTGCCACCAGGTGAACCTGGAGTACCTGGGCCGCACGGTATGGACCAAAGAGGAAGATGGCAAAACCTTTGCCTACCCCGACACGCTAGTGGGCACCGACTCCCACACCACCATGATTAACGGTCTCGGCGTACTGGGCTGGGGCGTGGGCGGTATCGAAGCCGAGGCCGCCATGCTGGGTCAGCCGGTTTCCATGCTGATTCCCGAGGTGATTGGCTTCAAGCTGACGGGCAAGCTGCAGGAAGGCATTACCGCCACCGACCTCGTGCTGACCGTCACCGAAATGCTGCGCAAAAAAGGCGTGGTAGGTAAGTTCGTCGAGTTTTACGGCGATGGCCTGAAAGACCTGCCGCTGGCGGACCGCGCCACCATTGCCAACATGGCCCCGGAATACGGCGCCACCTGCGGCTTCTTCCCGGTGGATGACGAAACGCTCAACTACCTGCGCTTAACCGGTCGCGAAGATAGCCAGATCGCGTTGGTTGAGGCTTACAGCAAAGCCCAAGGCCTGTGGCGTGAGCCGGGTGACGAGCCTGTGTTCACTGACACACTCAGCCTGGATATGAATGAGGTAGAAGCAAGCCTTGCAGGCCCCAAACGTCCGCAGGACCGCGTTGCCCTGAAAGATATGGCCAGCGCCTTTAACAAAGTCATGGAAGAGGACGGCAAAGCACGTCCCACCACCGAGAAGGGCAAACTTGCTTCGGAAGGTGGCCAAACAGCGGTGGGTATTGAGCGTAGCTACGAGCACGACTTCAAACACAGTGACAGCCAGTCCGTCACCATGGGCGAGCAGGACTTCAGCCTTGACCCCGGCGCGGTAGTGATCGCCGCCATTACTTCGTGCACCAACACCTCCAACCCAAGCGTAATGATGGCGGCAGGCCTGCTGGCCCGCAACGCCCGCGAAAAAGGCTTGACCACCAAGCCTTGGGTAAAAACATCGTTGGCCCCCGGCTCTAAAGTCGTCACCGACTATCTCGCCGCCGCCAATCTTAACGATGACCTAGACGCCCTAGGCTTCAACCTAGTGGGCTACGGCTGCACTACCTGTATCGGTAACTCTGGGCCGCTGCCGGAAGAGATTGAAAAAGCCATCAACAACGGCGACCTCACCGTGGCCTCGGTGCTCTCTGGCAACCGTAACTTCGAAGGCCGCGTGCATCCGCTGGTGAAAACCAACTGGCTGGCCTCGCCGCCCCTGGTGGTCGCCTATGCATTGGCGGGCAACGTACAGCGCAACCTAACCACCGACCCGCTCGGCCAGGATAGCGACGGCAACCCGGTTTATCTGAAGGATATTTGGCCTTCACAAGCGGATATCGCTAGCGCCGTCGAGAAGGTCAATACCGAGATGTTCCGCAAAGAGTACGGCGCGGTCTTTGAAGGTGACGACACTTGGAAGTCGATCAAAGTGCCGGAAGGCAAAGTATACCAATGGCCGGAATCGACCTATATTCAGCACCCGCCCTTCTTTGAAGGGATGCAGCGGGAGCCGGACGCCATCGAGGACGTGAAGAACGCCCGCGTACTGGCGATGCTGGGTGACTCCGTCACCACCGACCATATCTCGCCTGCTGGCTCTATCAAGCCGGATAGCCCCGCCGGGCGCTACCTGCAAGAGCACGGCGTGAAACCGGTCGACTTCAACTCCTACGGTTCACGTCGGGGTAACCATGAAGTGATGATGCGCGGCACCTTCGCCAACGTGCGCATCAAAAACGAGATGCTCGACGGCGTCGTTGGTGGTGAAACCCGTCACGTGCCAAGCGGCGAGCAGATGGCCATCTACGATGCTGCCATGAAATACAAAGAGGAAGGCACGCCGCTGGTGGTGATTGCGGGTAAAGAGTACGGCACCGGCTCTTCACGGGATTGGGCTGCCAAAGGCACCCGTTTGCTGGGCGTGCGCGCAGTCATTGCCGAATCCTTCGAGCGTATCCACCGCTCTAATCTGATCGGTATGGGCGTGGTGCCGCTCCAGTTCCCGGAAGGCGAAAGCCGTGAAAGCCTGGGGTTAACAGGGGATGAGGAGATCTCGATTGCCGGTTTGAGCGACTTAAGCCCCGGCGGCACCGTTCAAGTCGTGATTAAAAATAGCGACGGGGAACGTACCGTTGATGCCAAGTGCCGAATTGATACCGTCAATGAGCTGGCGTACTACCGCCACGGTGGTATCCTTCACTACGTGCTGCGCAAGATGATCGGCGCAGCCTAGAGGTACGACCTCCCAATGCTTGCATAGCCCCCACCTCGGTGGGGGCTTTTTTTTGCCAGCGCGCCAGTTTAGAAGGCGCGACGACGATAGAAGCGGTACTCCGGCGACCAGCAAGCTTTTTCGATACGCTCGCGCAGCGCTGTACCACTAGTTTTCAACGCAACGCCGTTCTGCTGGGCTTGTGCGGCCACCTCAAAAGCAATCGACTTGCTGATATCACGAATCCGCGACAGCGGCGGCAGCAGCGCGCCTTTGCCCTCTTTGACCAGCGGTGCTTCACGCGCCAACGCCCGCGAGGCGCTCATCAGCATCTCATCGGTAACGCGGTTAGCGTTCGCGGCAATCACGCCCAAACCAATGCCGGGGAAGATATAGGCATTGTTGCACTGGGCAATCGGATAGGTGCGGCCGTTATAGACCACCGGTGCGAACGGGCTACCGGTGGCTACCAGCGCTTGGCCATCGGTCCAACGAATCACATCCTCTGGCACCGCTTCCGCCTGGGAGGTCGGGTTCGAGAGCGGCATAATCACCGGATGTTCGCAGCCTGCGTGCATGGTACGTACCACCTGCTCGGTGAAGATACCGCGCTGGCCACATACGCCAATCAAGATCGTCGGTTTGATTTGGGCAATGGTCTCTTCCAAGCCCTGGCCGTTCCACTCCGCCACTAGCGAAGAGTCATGGGCCAAACGGCGCTGGAAATCCCGCTGCCACGTTTGATCCGTGGTCATCAAACCGTCACGGTCGACGATAAAGATGCGCGCCCGCGCTTCCGCTTCGGTCAGGCCTTCCGCCTCCATGGCGACCACGACCTGCTCGGCGATACCGCAACCGGCAGAGCCACCGCCAACAAACACCACGCGCTGCTGGGCAATGGTTTCTTCGCGGGCTTGGCAGGCCGCCATCAGCGTACCTACCACCACAGAGGCCGTGCCCTGCACGTCATCGTTGAAGCAGCACAGTTCGTTACGGTAGCGCTCCAACAGCGGCACGGCGTTGGCCTGGGCAAAATCTTCAAACTGCAGCAGCACGTTCGGCCAGCGGCGCTTCACGGCAGCAATAAACTCCGCCATAAAGGCATCATACTCTTCCTGGCCTACCCGTTCATGGCGCCAGCCCATGTACATCGGGTCATCCAGCAGCGCTTGGTTATTGGTGCCTACGTCGATCATGATCGGCAGCGTATAGGCTGGGCTAATCCCGCCGCAAGCGGTATAGAGCGCCAGCTTACCGATAGGAATGCCCATGCCGCCGATACCCTGGTCGCCAAGGCCGAGAATCCGCTCGCCATCGGTCACCACGATCACTTTCACGTTATCTTTGGTGGCGCTACGCAGGATATCGTCCATATGCTCGCGGTCCGGGTAGCTGATAAACAGCCCCCGGTGATTGCGGTAGATATTGGAGAACTCCTGGCACGCCTGGCCAACCGTCGGCGTGTAGATAATCGGCAGCATCTCTTCCAGATGCTCAGAGACGAGACGGAAATAGAGCGTTTCGTTGTCATCCTGAATGGCACGAAGGTGAATATGGCGCTCTAAATCGCTATGGCACTGCTGGTACTGGCGGTAAACACGCTCAAGCTGATCATCAATGGTTTCGACTTTTTGCGGCAACAAGCCTATCAGGTTAAATGCTAGCCGCTCCTCCTGAGTAAACGCGCTACCTTTGTTCAATAGCGGCATTTCAAGCAGCGAAGGACCGGCGTAAGGAATGTACAGGGGGCGTTTACTCGTCGTAGACATAGGCACTCTCTTTTTATGTCAATTGCTGTTGCAATGCAGCAACACTGGGCGTTGGCGGCGTTTAGGCGTAATGTAACATGCTAGTACGACAAAGGTGGCAGAGACTTGACGTCCTCCCCGCCTAAAGAGGGTGTCGCGAAAGGGGTAAAGCCGTAACATGAACCTTCTATCTGCCTGAGAGCTTACCGTGTCGACAGCATGCATGCCCACACCCGATGACAGGCAGTTCGCGCTTTTTCAGACATCGCCTGCTTCGCCTCCTCCATCCTCCCGCGTAACGGCTGGCTCGTCAGGGCGGCGTTTTCTACGAGGTGACGCCACGGCGATTTTCCTGGGCATGACACCGCTTGAAGATCATCTGCGGCAGTCAGGGATTCGTGCCCCTTTCGTGGTGGCCGAACTGCTGGATGCCCAGGACTGGACACCCTTTGAGGATCGATATGCCACCACAGGGCGCGCACCCTATGCGCCACGAGCTATGATGGGGTTGATTCTCTACGGGATCATGCAGGGGGTCTCATCGCTGCGCGCGTTGGAGCGGCTGGCACGTGTGGATCTGGGTGCTATGTGGGTGACCGGAGGCATTGCCCCCGATCATGCCAACATCGGACGCTTCATCTGCCTGCATGAACAGGCGCTGTCACAGACATTTTTCGAAGCGCTGACACGCACCGTTCTCGCCAGGACCGGAACATCGACAGCCTGCCTGGCGGGTGACGGAACCGTGATCGAAGCGGCCTGCTCTCACTATCGTCTGCTCAAGGAGGAGGCCGTGCGTGCTCGAGTCAGTCAGGCCCGGATCGGCCATCAGCAGGCTCTTCCGGAGCAACAGGACGAGACTCAGCAGCAGCTGGATAGAGCGCACGCCTGTGAACAGGTGCTTGATGCGAGGATCGCGGCACGACGGCGCCATGGCAAGCGTACCGATACGGTTCGTGTCAGCCTGACGGAGCCAGAGGCCGCCATGCAGCGACAGAAGCGTGGACGCGGTTTTGCGCCGGCTTATACGCCCTCCGTCCTTGCCAATGAGGCACGCATCATCGTGGCACACGCTGTGGATCCCACGAGCGAGACGCGGGTGGTGGGTGAGCTGATCGATCAGAGCGAGCGCGTGGAACCCAAGATCCCACGTGAGCTTCTGCTGGATGCCGGCTATTTTGATGATGGCGTTATTAACGCGACACTGGCGCGTGATGTCAGCCTGCTTTGCCCGCCCAGGCCCAGTACCACTGACAAAGCGAAGGGCCTGTATCATAAAAACCTATTCACTTACGATGCCGAACAGGATGTTTACTACTGTCCAGTGGGGCAGCGGCTTCAGCGCATCAGTCATATAAACGCGTCGGTACGCTCGCGTGAGCAAACGGTGTATGCCTGCAATGCCTGCGAGGACTGTCCGCAACGGATTGCTTGTACCCGTTCGGTCCGGGGGCGCCGAATCAAACATTACCCGGAGGACGAGGCACGCCTGGCATTGCAACAAATCATGACCCACCCGGGAGCCCAAGCGGTCTTCCGGCAGCGAAAGGCCATGGTCGAGCCAGTGTTTTCAGCGCTACGTCAGCAACAGGGACTGTCTCGCTTCCGGCGCCGTGGGCTGGCGGGCGTTAAACGCGAGTTTTCCTTGCATACCCTGGCTTACAACCTGGCTCGCGCTGTAGCGCTGAGCTTTTGTCATCATCTCTGGGATCGGTTGTGGAGATGCCTGGGATTACCTTACCTAGCAACAAAGAAAAAGATCGCGCCTGCCAGGGCGTGCGTGATGATGTCGTCCAGCCATCGACATCGTTCTGTATAGGTTTTGTTTTGAGTCGTTAGGAGATTTGCGACAACCTCTAAAGGACGGGGATTCCAACTTCTTGAGGGCAACGTCCTGCCCCGAGACTGAGGATATTCCGGGCCGCATTCACGTCCCGGTCGTGGAGTACACCACACTCCACGCACTCCCAGCCCCTTACTCGCAACCCGTTGACGCCCTGCGGCCCGCTAAGCGAGCCGCACGACGAACAGGCGCGGGTGGTGTTGGTTTCGCGAACGACCTTGAAGACGATGCCTGCGTGAGCGCATTTATATTCCAGCATCGTTTTCAGTTGTGACCAGCCAGCGTCGTAAACGCTTTTGGCCATCTTGGTCTTCGCGAGCTTGGTTGAGGAAACATCGCCCACGACGATTTCGCCGTACTGGTTGACGAGTTTCCGGGAAAACTTGTGCTGCGCGTCCTGGCGACGGTTCTTGATCTTGGCGTGAATAGCCTTTCCCCGCCGCTTGTTACGGGCACGTTGGGCTGTCGCCAACTGGTCTTCCATGCGGCGGTAGAAGCGGCTGTTTTCCAGCCTTCCTCCATCGCTACAGGTGGCCACATCCTTGAGCCCAAGGTCGATGCCAACGGCGCCCTGCCCAAGCGTCGGTTGAACGTCCACCTCGACCGCAACATTGAAATACCACCGGCCCCGGCTATCTTCGTTGAAACTGCCGGCACGGAACTTGTATGTCGACAGGCCGTAGCTATCCCACACCTTGAAGTAGGTGCCGTTGTGAAATACCTGCCCGTTCTTCCACTTGGCCGCGCCGGTATTGACCGGAATCCAGCCAAGTGAGCGGCGCACACCGCCAGACTTGCGCCAATTCAAGCGGGGCTTTTTGAACTGCTTGCGGCGGGCAACGTATTCAGCAGCAATGCATTGCAGCGTTTGGCTGTGCAGGCCGAGGTCCTTGCCAGCACCCTTGGTGTAGGGGTGCATGTCGTAGGCAGACAGAAACAGACCTTTCTCCCGAATGGCTCGGGAAGACAGTTCGTTGAGGTAGTTCCAAACAAAATTCACGCTGCGGGCCATGCGGTTAAGCTCGGCGGCGTGTTTGTCCTTCACTCGAACCTTGAGGGTCTTGGTCTGCTTCATGGCTTCGAATATACTTGGTCTATGGAAACCAAACAAGCTATCAGAACAGGAAGGCACTGCGTTTTTGAACTCCATGTCCATTTGGTCTTTGTCACCAAGTATCGGGGCAAGGTGTTTACCGGCGCGCATCTCAACTCCCTCGAATTGCTTTTCGACCGAGTGTGTCGGGACTTCGAGGCGGAGCTGCAGGAGTTCAACGGTGAAACCGATCACGTCCATTTGCTTGTCAACTTTCCACCCAAAGTGGCGGTATCCAGGCTGGTGAATAGTTTGAAGGGGGTATCCAGCCGGCGGATGAAGTTACTACACCCTGAACTGGTGCAGCCCGCCTACCGGAAGAACTCGCTGTGGAGTCCAAGCTACTTTGCGGGAAGTGTCGGAGGCGCCCCCCTGAGCATGGTCAAACAGTATATTGAGCAACAATCGAGGCCGGACTAGGGGCGCTCTCGCGCCCCTCGCTATCCATCCTCGCACTAGAAGAAGTACGGGGTTTTTCGCGATGTTCGATAAAAAAACGCCTTGGCGTTAACCAAGGCGCTATAACACAGTTTGATCAATGGAGCGTTTAACAGCTTTTCGCTACCGGCTTGCGCCCTGCTTCGCCATCAAAAAATAGCGGGCGCAGCTTAACGCCTGCCATGTTGCCAGCGAAGGCCGCTGCCATCCACACCCAGCCATGCAGGCTACCGGAAGCAATGCCGCTAAAGTAAGCGCCAATGTTGCAGCCAAAGGCCAAGCGAGCCCCGTAGCCCAGCATAATGCCGCCAATCACCGCCGCCAGCACAGATTTAAGCGGAATACGGAAGTTAGGGGCAAAGCGCCCGGCCAGGTTTGCCGCTGCCAGCGCGCCCAACATAATGCCAACGTTCATCACCGTGGTGATGTCTCCCCATACGCTGGCTTCCAGCGCGGCGGCATTGCCGGGTGCCTGCCAGTAACCCCACTGGCTCACATCGCCACCCACCAGCTCAAAGCTTTTGGCTCCCCACAGTGCAAATGCAGAGGTAATCCCCCAGGGGCGGCCAGCCAGTGCCAGCGTAGCGAAGTTGAGCAATGCCAGGGCTACCGCACCGGCTACCAGCGGCCACGGGCCGGATAACCAGCGCTCGGCTCCAGGCTTATCCACCATCGGGGCTTGCTCTAGATGACCGTGGCGGCGTTTCTCCATAATCACGGTAAAGACCGCAATCGCAGCAAACAGCACTAAGCTAATGCCGATGCCTCCACCCACACCGGCTACATTGACCAGCGATACCGGCTGGAAAGCGGGCAGGCTCTGCCACCAGGCAAAGTGCGCGGTACCAATCACCGACCCCACAATAAAGAACACCAGCGTAATCAGCATGCGTGCATTACCGCCGCCTGCGGTGAACAGGGTGCCAGAAGCACAGCCACCGCCTAGCTGCATGCCTACCCCGAAGATAAACGCGCCCACTAATACAGAAATACCGATGGGAGAAACGAAGCCGCGCACTTCAGTACCAAACAGGCTGCCCGCGCCCAGCGCCGGGAAGAACAGCACCACGGCAATCGCCAGCATGACCATTTGCGCCCGCAGCCCACGCCCACGGCGCTCGGTAATAAACACCCGCCACGCCGCTGTAAAGCCAAACGCCGCGTGGTACAGCACCATACCCAGCAGGCCACCTACGATCATAAGTAAGCCGATATTGGCGCTAAACAGCACGCCAATCACCAAGGCACCCAGCACAATGGCCGCAGTTGCCAATAGAGGCACTCGATAGTTAACCGGTGCCACCGTAGAGGTCGTCGCCATAGTTCACCTTTAAGAAACGCCAAAAGCGCCTGCGAACAGCAGGCGCTTGGCTAAGTTAAACACACGTTCTTTGACAGAGGCTCTTGGGCAATAGCTCTTGGATAAGAGCTCTTATACAGTACTTACAAGCCTAACGTTGGCCGTAGAACGCTGGAAATTCTTTATTTAGCAGTATTTATGCCTTTAAAGAATATTAAACAAAGCGCCCAAGGCCGACGGCAGCGCGTAACCGATCCATGGTAACAGCTGCCTCTTCCCGGGCACGCTCAGCGCCTTTTTGCAGGACTGCTTCAATATGGGCCGGGTCTTCCATCAGCGCGTTATAACGCTCACGAGGGGCGCTTAGGTGGGCGTTGACGTACTCAAATACGCGGTCTTTCGCTTCGCCCCAGCCAATGCCCTCTGCGTACTGCTGGCGCATAGCCAACGCTTCGGCTTCACTCGCGAAGGCTGAGAAAATCTGGAACAGGGTGCAGGTATCCGGGTCTTTCGGCTCGCCGGGTTCCAGCGAGTTGGTTTTGATTTTACGTACCAGCTTCTGCAGCTTTTTCTCGCTCACAAACAGCGGAATCGTATTGTTGTAGCTTTTGGACATCTTGCGTCCATCCAGCCCTTTCAACACTTCCACCTTCTCATCCACGACGGCTTCAGGCTGTACAAAGTACTGGCCTTTAAACAGGTGGTTAAAGCGGCCAGCCATATCTCGCGCCATTTCGATATGCTGAATCTGGTCGCGGCCAACCGGCACTTTATTCGCATTGAACATCAAAATATCGGCGGCCATCAGTACCGGATAGCCGAACAGCCCCATGGTGACGCCTTTATCCGGGTCTTGATTACCGGCCTCTTCATTCTCTGCCACGGCGGCTTTATAAGCGTGGGCACGGTTCATTAGCCCCTTGGCACACACGCAGGAGAGCATCCACATCAGCTCGGGGATCTCGATAATATCCGACTGGCGGTAGAAGATCGCGTTGTCGGTATCTAGGCCAAGCGCCAGCCAAGTCGCGGCGATCTCCAGGCGGGAAGCCTGCACACGCTTAGGGTCCTGGCACTTGATCAGCGCATGATAGTCAGCAAGAAAGAAGAACGGTTGTACGTTCGGATCTTGGCTTGCCTCAATGGCAGGCTTAATGGCGCCAACATAGTTACCAAGGTGCGGCGTTCCAGAAGTGGTAATCCCGGTCAGCACACGGGTTTTAGCTGTCTGACTCATGATGTTCTAGCTCTTGGGCAAATAGGCCTATCATAACGTTTTGCCAGACGGGTGGCGAACAGCTTCAACGCCAATCGCTTAGATACCAGGTCAACTCGCCATCACCAGACGCGGGTGGGGCATTACAACTCCCCCAACTGGCCTGCTCTTCGTCATCCAGTAAATTAAAGGCAGTGCGCAGCGCCGCTTCATCATAATTAAAATCATTGCTTCCGCCGCCGCTAAACTCAATATTCGCCTCAGTGAATTTTAGGTCATTGACATTATAAGGCGCGACTAGCAAAGCGCCGTTTAAGTCTCTTCCTCCGCCGCCCTTTTGTGAATAGTTACCCAACACAATAATCAACCCATCAAAACTGGGATTTCCTCCAGCATTGTAATTACCATCAATCACTAAAATACCGGCACCGGAGATGTTATTTTTGTCGACATCATCTGTAATATAAGTAATTTCCTCTTTGCCATTGCCTTTCTCTCCAAAAGGATCTTTAACCTTAGAGATATCACCCAAGACATTATCTGCATTATCTTTTAACATACGGATAAAAGCATGAAATTTTTCAGCACTTTCACCACGACTAAATACCCCATCAGGAATGCCTCCCTGGATATTATCGTTGGCGGCGTTAGCGCCGGAGAACCTTTCAAGATCGCCTTGGGTCACCGTAATATCAGGAACACTGTCTTTACCATTAAACTCTGCTTGAGAATTTGGAAGAGATAAGTTACCGACAGGGCTTGCGACGGTTAAAGGGGATAAATCATCAAAGCTGCACCACTCGGGGCTTGGCTCGCCACTATTTTCGCCAAACGCATTGGCTAATAGCTCGTCATACACAACTTTAGCGCCACCAACCACCGTTACTTTCCTCGCTTTTACACTACCAAAAAGACTGCCGCCTGAATTAACACTTACCTGCGTAAAAGGGGCGTAGACATTGGCAACCACTCGGTTGCTCGCATTAATATCAATACCTACACTATTGCTCTCATAGCTGGAAAATATTGAAAAAGTCGGTTTACCAGTAGCACTCAATGTATTCGTGGTCGGCATCTTCACGTTGCTATTCAACTTCACCTGCCCCTCCACAAACACCATCAAACTACTATCTGGGTCAATAACTAAGCCAGCTCCACCACCCCCCATAGAGAATTCACCACCTATTACTAGCGCCACGTCGCCGCCTTTGATATGCAGCTTAGAAGTACTAGCCATCTGCAAACTATCAACGTAATAGATAGAGGTATCTTCTCCAAAAACAGCAGCCACTTCCGGCTCGGCCCCATTAATGTGACCGTGATTATCACTACCAACAACTGATACACGACTTGGTGTCATTGTTATATCTACAACACCATTATTAACTACCACATTACCAATGGATCGATGATCATTTTGATAGCGAGCCACCTCCTCTTTCAACGAATTACCAAAAAAATCGAAAGTGTCACAGGGCTGTGGTTCTAAACTCTCAATTTCAGCTATCGCAACAGAAGTATTTGAAAAAAAGTTATCACGATATGCTTGGTCTACATGCCCTTCTGGAGGATTATCTGGAGGATTTCTAGGGCTATAAATTTCACCCTGTGCATATATCCCCTGGCCTACACTCGCACTCCAATTTTTTAAATTAACGTCACCCTTGGACCTCACAACCCCATTAACGCGACCGCTACTAGAAAAAATAACGTTTGCAGCGCTTTCAACATTACCCTCAACTTTTGAGCCACCATTATCTAGTGTGGCATCACCCTCTGAAAAGATACTTCCTTTAACCGTTGCGGAGCCCATATAAACTGCACCTTTACTATAGACATCTCCATGAACAAGGTTATTTTCATTTAAATTCACATCCATATTCGAGTGAATATCACCATAAACCTGAGAAGAACCATTGAGAGCAACCGTTCCAAGTGCAGCTATGCCACCGTGAATTTTTTCACCTCCTCCAATTTCAACATTTGCATTTTCTGACGTTGTGCTAATTAGAGGGACATCACTGGTTGCAAAACTTCCTGGCTGGCCGCTCCATGGACCATCACTAGAGCGATAGCTACTGATCGTAGAGCCACCGGCTACCGAAATGCCCTCGCAACCTACAATCGCGGTCTCGAAAGGTGAGCTTTGTTCAGCGGCACCACTATAACGATAGGAGTAAACCAACGCCGAATCACGTGCGGCACTATTGCGCAGCCCTCGGTCCCAGGAGGTGATCGTGACCGTTTGCTCATCAGTATTCACTTCAAATTGAAGCTGCAAGTTAGCCAGCAGCTCTTCTTTTATACGATTTTGCTCATCTATTTCTAGCTCGTCAAAATTGGCAGGAAGCAGATCTTCAATAAATTGATCCAAGGTACCTGCTTGAAGTAGCTGAGCGATCTCATCACCCGTTAGCTTTCCTTCCGTCTCTTCAAGCAGTTGCGGATTTGCCACTAACTGTCCTAAAAAATCGTTGCGACTTGCAGTATTGACAGGATTAACTAACGACGACAAGGTATTTTCAGAGGTCATTTGCGCTTGAACAGAAGAGCGAAAGTTCCCTGCCAGCCGCTCATCGACAAGGGAGGACTGCATAGTGCTCATACCCACCACCATGGAGGCCGATAACAAGGCCATGACAACAAAGAGTGCCGCGCCTTTTTGCTGCTTTTTCATTGTTACCTCACTCGGGATTGGTGGTTGTTACGATATCTCGTTTGGTGACATGGAATATTAGCGACTCACCACCCTTCATAATCGGAACGCTGATTTCGTAGTGGTGATCTTGTACTGATCTCACCAATGGCTCGTCGCTACACTCCGCATCGCTAATAACGCGGCTTTCTTCAAAATCTTTATAAAAATTTATGACTGGTTGATTATCTTCGTCGGTATCGCTAATTGTGCAAAGACACTGAGCATCCGCTATAGAGCAAGAAAGCGCATAGCGATCAACATCGTCTTCCTTTCGCAGTTCTTCCGCTAAAATCTGCGTTAAAAACACCGCTACTTCTTGCTTCCGGCTTAGCTCATCCACCGCGCTAAACGTCGAAAAGGTAGATAAAAAGAGTTGGCCCGCCCCTAGCGCAATCACCGTACCAATCGCCATCGCCACCATTAACTCAACCAAGCCAGCGCCCAGCTGTTGCTTCACTACTTTCATAGGGCACCTGCCGTGTTCGGGAGGATGAAACTGTAGAGGTACTCCTCCTCGCGGTTGCTAGAGGCGCTATTCAGGGCTATCACAATCGTAAACTCGCACCCTTCGGACATCCTCACACCGCTGTTGTCCCAGTTAGCGCCCCGTAGCGGGTTGGCGTTTGTATCTTCTGACCAGTGCTCTATCCAATCATCTTCAAGGGCACTCACCGCTGACGTCTCTATGGCTTCGCAATTAGAGTCGCTGGCTAATAGATTCCAAATTCTCTCTTGGGCATCGACCGCTGCCACAACAGCAATTGAGCGCTGGTACCCTTCGGTCGCGCTTTGCAGGGCTTTCATCTGCATGGCGGCCACCCCCATCAGGCCAAAGGCAAGCACTACCAGCGCGATCAGCACCTCAATGAGTGAGAACCCTTGCTGATGCTTCATTACCAGCACGCCTCTGGGGCACGTACCCCTTTTGCATTTAAGGTGAGATCTTCATCACAGCCGTCTGAGCGTTGGGTCGTCGCGGTTAATACGTAGCCGCCGTCGCTTTGGCTTCCGGTATCGGTTGAGATGGCGTAATGGCCGCTCGGAGAGTCGGTCATATCCAAATCGCACTCTTCATAGGTGTAGTCACGGGAATAGCAGCGCTCCATTTCTGAAGCCGCTTGCAAGAGTGCCGTTTGGCCATCAGAGCGAACGGAGCGTTCGACGTAGCGTGTGTAGCTGGGGTAGGCGATGCTGGCGATGATCCCAATAATGACCACCGCAATCAGTAACTCGATGAGGGTAAAGCCGCGCTGGTGCTTACTAACGTCACCCGCACGGCGATCAAAAACATAAGACACTAAGCGATGCTCCCATATCAGTTCACTCATACTTTGAGTATGTCGCAAACCGATACCGTTTGCATTACCCGCTTACAATCACTTGCTCCCGCAGCTCTTTCGGCATGGAGAACGTAATATTTTCTTCACGCCCCTGCAGCTCAACAGGTGCCGTAGCCCCTAATGCCTGCAGCTTATCAATCACGCCTTTTACCAGCACCTCGGGGGCACTCGCGCCAGCAGTGACGCCAATGCGTTTTACGCCTTCCAACCACGAAGGCTCGATTTGCTCGGCGTTATCGATCAAGTACGCGGGGGTGCCCATACGCTCAGAAAGCTCACGTAGGCGGTTGGAGTTCGAGCTGTTGGGGCTACCGACCACCAGCACCAAGTCGCTATCTGCTGCCAGTTCACGCACTGCATCCTGGCGGTTTTGGGTGGCGTAGCAAATATCGTCTTTGCGCGGCCCCTGAATCTCAGGGAATTTCTCTCGCAACGCGTCAATCACTTTGGCAGTGTCATCCATGGAGAGCGTGGTCTGGGTCACGAATGCCAGCGCCGTGGGGTCATTGACAACCAGATTGGCAACGTCCTGCTCATCTTCTACCAAATAGATCTTGCCGCCGTGGGAGGTGTCGTAGCGCCCCATGGTGCCTTCTACTTCCGGGTGACCTTCATGGCCAATCAGAATGCACTCTTGCCCACGCTTTGCGTAGCGAAGCACTTCCATATGCACTTTGGTGACCAGCGGGCAGGTGGCATCGAATACTTTCAGGCCACGCTGCTCGGCATCTTGCTGCACCGCGCGGGAAACCCCGTGGGCGGAGAAGATGACAATCACATCGTCGGGCACTTCGTGAAGCTCTTCCACGAAGACCGCGCCACGTTCGCGCAGGGTTTCCACCACAAAGCGGTTGTGCACCACTTCATGGCGAACGTAAATCGGCGGGCCGAAGACATCCAGCGCGCGGTTGACGATATCAATTGCGCGGTCAACACCCGCACAAAACCCGCGCGGGTTGGCTAGCTTGATCTGTACGGGCTGAGATGACTCTGATGACTGCATAAAAGCGCCTTGATGCAACCTGCATCGCTCAGGAAATTAGTGTGTGGTGATCGGCGTTACGTTGAGTACTTCAACCTCAAACGTCAATGTACGCCCTGCCAGCGGATGGTTGAAGTCAACTTCTACGCGGTCACCGTCAATGGTTTTGACCACGCCCGGCAATTCCGTTCCCGCTTTGTCAGCAAACGACATCACCATGCCGATTTCAGGCGCTTCATCACCAAAGTCAGCCCGCTTCAGGGTTTGAATGTTCTGCGGATTGTGCTGGCCAAACGCATGCTCAGGGGTGATATGAAACGTCCCGCTCTGGCCCGCTGCCATGCCTTTAATAGGGTGTTCAAACCCCGGTGGCAGATTGCCGTCGCCATACTGAAACGTGGCTGGGGCCTTCTCTTTGGTGGAATCCACCACCGTGCCATCTTCCAGCTTCAGCGTGAAATGCAGGGTAATTTCCATACCGTCGTCAATTAGGTAATCCATGGTGCCTCACTCATTGGCGTGTTAAGAAGATGGTGGTTGCGCAGCTTTCTTACGCCGCCGCTCACCCATAATCGACTCCCAAATTAAGCCCACGGCCCCCAGGGTAATGCCGATATCCGCCACGTTAAAGGCAGGGTAGTACCAGCCCGCCGCATGGAAAGAGAGAAAATCCACCACATAGCCATGAATCAGGCGGTCGTAGAGGTTACCCAGCGCCCCACCGATAATCAGCGGCAAGGCGATAGCGAGCAGCTTCTCATCCGCACGTACCCGAGATAACCAAACGGTGAGGCCAATGCTGGCGCCAATAGCAATCGCCGCAAAGAACCAGCGCTGCCAGCCAGGGTGCTCGGCTAAAAAGCTAAACGCCGCGCCGGTGTTGTGCAGCAGCGTGAGGTTGAAAAACGGCAAGACTTCAACCGGCTGTGCATAGCTTAAAAAGTGGCTAGCGGCATACTTCGTCGCAAGATCCAACACAATGACCGCCACGGCTAGCCATAGCCAGCGCAGCGGCCGCCGCATGGGCGGCCGCTGGTGTGAATCGTTCACCGGGGAGGCTGTGTTAGGCATAGTGACGAATCTCGCCGCTACCTTCGGGCAGGTTACTTACGCAGCGGCCGCACAGGTCGGGGTGCTCGGCAACGCTGCCCACATCCGCCCGGTGGTGCCAGCAGCGCTCGCACTTGGCATGCCCACTGGCGCTCACCGCAACCTTCAAGCCTTCAAGCTCGGTGCTTTCGGCATTGGCGGCATCCGCCAGCGGCGCTAGGTGCACTTCGCTGGTGAGCATCACGAAGCGCAGCTCGTCACCGAGCTTCGCCAGCGTCGCGTGCAGCTCGTCATTGACGAACAGCGTCACTTCTGCCGCGAGGCTACCCTTGATCACTTTGGCGTTACGGGCGTCTTCCAGGCATTTGTTCACTGAGTGCTTCACTTCCAGCACCTGTTCCCAGAACGCGCGGCCCATCTCGGCGCCCTCATCCAGCGTGGAAAGACCGGTATAGTAGGTCTCCAGCAGCACGCTATCGCCACGCTCGCCGGGGATATGTTCAAAGATCTCCTCGGCGGTGAACGACAGAATTGGTGCCACCCAGCGGCTCAGTGCTTCGACCACGTGATAAAGCGCGGTTTGCGCGCTGCGGCGGGCCAGCGAGTCGGTTTGGGTGGTGTACTGACGATCTTTGATCACGTCCAGGTAGAAGCCGCCCAGCTCCCGCGCGCAGAAGCCGTGTACCTGCTGGTACACATCCAGGAAGCGGTACTCCTCGTAGGCGGTCTCGATGCGGCCTTGAAGCTGTGCGGCACGATCCACGACCCACTGGTCAAGCGCTAGCATATCGCCAAACGCCACTTGGTCCCGCTTAGGATCAAAACCGTTCAGGTTGGAAAGCAGGAAGCGCGCGGTGTTGCGGATACGACGGTACACATCGGCAGTGCGCTTGAGGATCTCATCCGAGACGGCCATTTCGCCGGAGTAGTCGGTAGACGCTACCCACAGGCGCAGGATATCGGCACCCAGCTTATCCATCACGCTCTGCGGCGCAACCACGTTGCCGATGGACTTGGACATCTTGCGGCCCTGGGCATCCACCGTGAAGCCGTGGGTCAGCAGCTGGCGATACGGGGCATGGCCATCAATCGCCGCGCCGGTGAGCAGCGATGAGTGGAACCAACCGCGGTGCTGATCAGAACCTTCCAGGTACAAGTCAGCTCGCGGACCGCTTTCATGGCCGTGGGGGTGCGAGCCGCGCAGCACGTGGCGGTGGGTGGTGCCCGAGTCGAACCACACGTCCAGCGTGTCAGTGACTTTATCGTAATCCGCAGCTTCCGCGCCAAGCAGCTCGGAGGGTTCAAGCTTGAACCATGCCTCAATGCCCTCTTGCTCCACGCGCTTGGCGGCTTCTTCCATCAGCGACACGGTGTTGGGGTGCAGCTCACCGGTTTGCTTATGCAGGAAGAACGGAATCGGCACGCCCCAGTTACGCTGGCGGGAGATGCACCAGTCCGGGCGGTTGGCAATCATGCTGTGCAGACGCGCTTGCCCCCAAGCAGGAGTGAATTCCGTTGCTTCGATGCCGGCCAGCGCGCGCTCGCGCAGGGTTTTGCCATCTTTACCCTGAATATCCATACCGACGAACCACTGGGCCGTGGCGCGGTAGATCACCGGCGTTTTGTGGCGCCAGCAGTGCATGTAGCTGTGCTTAATAGGCGTATGTGCCATCAGCGCGTTTACGTCACGCAGCTTCTCGATGATGTTCGGGTTGGCTTTCCAGATCATCTGGCCGCCGAAGAACGGCAGGTCATCTGCGTAAACGCCGTTGCCCTGCACCGGGTTCAGCATGTCGTCAAAGCTCATGCCGTGCTCGCGGCAGGTAACAAAGTCATCCATACCGTAAGAAGGGGCCGAGTGAACGATACCGGTACTGCCCACCTCAGACTCAACGTAATCCGCCAGATAAACCGGCGAGAGGCGGTCGTAGAACGGGTGGCGGAAATTGATCAGATCCAGGTGTTTGCCCTGAGTCGTCGCTACCACCTCGCCTTGTAAACCAAAGCGCTCTAAGCAGCTCTCGACCAGCTCTTCGGCCAACAGCAGCAGGCGCTCGCCGGTATCCACCAACGCGTAGGTAAAGTCGGGGTGAACGTTCAGCGCCTGGTTGGCAGGAATGGTCCACGGCGTGGTGGTCCAGATCACCACGGCGGCGGGCTTTGACAGCTCGCTTAAGCCAAACGCTGCCGCCAGCTTGTCGGCGTCTTCCACGGGGAAGGCAACGTCGATGGCATCGGATTTTTTATCGGCGTACTCGACTTCCGCCTCGGCCAGCGCCGAGCCACAGTCGAAACACCAGTTAACTGGCTTCAGGCCTTTAAACACGTAGCCCGCCTCGACCATATCCGCCAGCGCGCGGATCTCGCCCGCTTCGTTGGCGTAATCCATGGAGCGATATGGATGATCCCAGTCACCGATGATACCCAGGCGCACAAAGTCCACCAGTTGGGTTTCGATTTGGGCACCGGCGTACTCACGGCACAGCTCACGGGCTTTATCCGCCGGAAGGTGCTTGCCGTGGGTGGTTTCGACCTTGTGCTCAATGGGCAAGCCGTGGCAGTCCCAACCCGGCACGTAGGGCGCATCAAAGCCCGCCAGGTTTTTGGACTTAACGATAATATCTTTAAGAATTTTATTAACGGCGTGACCGATATGGATACTGCCGTTGGCGTAGGGAGGGCCATCGTGCAGTACAAACAGCGGCGCACCCGCACGGGCTTCGCGCAGGCGCTGGTACAGGTTCATATCCTGCCACTGGGAAACACGCCCTGGCTCCTGCTTCGGCAGCATGCCGCGCATGGGAAAGTCGGTTTCTGGCAGGTTTAGCGTGTGCTTATAGTCCATAGTCCGGTCAGCCGTCGTTAGTATCGGCGGCGTCATCCGCCGAAGTGAAATCAGAAGAAGCGGTCTCACGCCCAAGCGGGGCCGAGGCCAGCGGAAGAGAGGTCGTTAGATCAGCGTCGGCGGTCGCAAAGTAGCGGCGCGCCTTGGCCTGGTCCTGGTGAATCTGTGCTTTTAGCGCGTCAAAATCGTCAAACTTCACTTCTCCCCGCAGCCGTGTGCAGGGGTAAACCGTCAGCCGCTGGCCATACAGATCGCCAGAAAAATCCAGCAGGTGCACTTCCAGCGTAGGGCGTTTAGACCCCACCGTAGGCCGAAACCCGACGTTCGCTACGGCGGGGTGGCGCTCGCCATTCGCCAATTCGGCCATCACCGCAAACACCCCCCGTAGCGTCAGCGGCTGGGGCAATAGCGGTAGGTTCGCGGTTGGTACGCCAATGGTGCGACCCAACTGCTGGTCGCGCACCACGCGGCCATGCAGCGAATAAGGCCTGCCCAACAGGCGGGCGGCCACTTCAAAGTTACCGCTGGCCAGCAGCGTACGCACTCGGGTGCTTGATACCCGCTCGTCATCGACTTTGAAGGTGCGAGTATGCTCTACGCCAAAGCCATGAGTGCGCCCCACAGCTTCTAACAAACTGAAGTCGCCACGGCGATCACAGCCAAAGCGGAAGTCGTCGCCCACCACTAGATGCTTCACGCCCAGCCCATCAATCAACACCTGATCGATAAACTCGCGCCCGGTGAGGCTGCGCAAGGCATCGTTGAACGGCAGGCAAAGCACTTGCTCGGCACCGTGGTCGCGCAGCAGGCGCACTTTTTCCCGCAGGCGCGTTAAGCGCGGCGGCGCCTGGTCTCCGGCAAAAAACTCGCGGGGCTGAGGCTCAAACACCACCACGGTCAGCGGTACGTTCAGGCGCGCAGCGTGCTCGCGGCACTGCTGTAGAATCGCCTGATGGCCGCGATGCACGCCATCGAAATTACCAATGGTCGCCACGCAGCCACGATGGGACGCTGTCAGATTGTGCAGACCTCGAATGACGTGCATGGCACCCCTGTTTAAAAGCGTTAGGTTTTAAAAGCGTTGGCCGTTTTCAAAGCGTTTGATTATAACGAACGCGCTGCTCTGGTGCAGAAGAAGATAATAGCGCTCACGCGCCTGCCCCTTTCCTAGCCGTTCATTTTAAAGTGGCGAAGCCGCAGGCCAAGCGCCGTTAACCAGATAAAGTAGAGCCCGCCCCCGAGCACTACTAGCCCGGCCACCCAGCGGACGCGCTGCCATAGCCCAAACTCTAACCACACCTGCCAATCAGGTGAGACTAACATAAGCGCCACGCTCATCAGCACGCTGCCGCCGACTAACTGCACTGCGTAACGCCCCCAACCCGGCTGAAACACCAGCACCTGCTGGCGATAAAGCAGATACCCCAGCAGCCCCGCGTTTAAAAATGCAGAGAGCGCAGTGGCCAACGCCAAGCCCGCGTGGGCCAGCGGCCAAATCAGCAGTAGGTTGAATACCATGTTCGCGACCATGGCGATAATGCCTACCTTCACCGGTGTTTTGGTGTCCTGGCGGGCGAAGAAACCAGGCGCTAGCACTTTGATCAGCATAAAGGCCACCAGCCCGAAGGCATAGGCGCGCAGGCTCATGGCCGCCATCTGAATATCGTTATCGGTCATCGCCCCGTAGTGGAACAGGGTAATCAAAAACGGCTCCGCCAGTACCGCCAGCGCTAGGGCTGCAGGCACGCCCAATAGCAGCACCACACGAATCGCCCAATCCAACATAGCGGAGAAGTGCTCGGTGGACTGCTCCGCATGACGTTTGGAGAGCGCAGGCAAAATAATGGTGCCAATCGCCACACCAAACACGCCAAGCGGCAGCTCTACCAAACGGTCAGAGTAGTAAAGCCATGAGACGCTCCCCGCGGCCAACAGCGATGCCAGCACCGTATCCAGCAGCAGGTTGATCTGCGATACCGAGACCCCAAACAAAGCCGGCACCATCAGCTTTAAAATGCGCTTCACACCATCGTGGGCGAAGTTAGGCCATGGCGTCGGCAGCAGCCCCAAACGCAGCAAAAATGGCACCTGAAAGGCAAGCTGGGCCGCCCCAGCGATCAGCACGCCCCAGGCCAGCGCCATGGCAGGCTCTTCCATTAGCGGCATTAACAACAGCGCCGCGCCGATCAGCGACAAGTTCAGCAGCACCGGGGTAAATGCGGGCACTGCAAAGCGGTTCCAAGTGTTTAGCACACTGCCGGAGAAGGCGGTTAACGAAATCAGCAGCAGGTAGGGAAAGGTGAGCCGCAGCATATCAGCGGTCAGTGCCAGCTTTTCCGGGTCGCGGCCAAAACCAGGGGCAAACAGCCATACCAGCCAGGGTGCGCCCAGCATCGCCAACGCGGTGATTAACGCCAGAAGCGCGGTTAGGCTCCCCGCCACCGCATTCAGCAGCTCACGGATCTCCTGCTTGGTGCGCTGGGTGGAGTACTCCGAGAGCACCGGCACAAATGCTTGGTTAAACGCCCCTTCTGCAAATAAGCGGCGCAGAAAATTGGGGATTTTAAACGCCACAAAAAAGGCATCCGAGCCATTGCCTGCGCCCAAAAACGTTGCCACGACCACATCGCGCACCAACCCCATCACCCGGGAGAGCATGGTCATCGCGCTGACCACCAACCCCGAACGCATTAGCCCGCGGCGTGGTGGCGGCATATTGGCATGCTGTGGTGTATCGGCGCTCATCAGGTTATTCCCTACAGGCTAAATAGAGATGCACATATCGCCCGGTAGGCGACGTTCAGGCACAAAAAAACCGGCCGCAGCCGGTTTTTTTATGGCGCCTGCCGGCTTACGCCGCCAGAGCCTTAATGCGCTTGTTCAAGCGGCTTTTCAGACGTGCAGCTTTCTTCTTAGAAAGAACGTCTTTATCAGCAATACGGTCAACGACCGGCTGCATTGCCTTGAACTCTTCCATCGCTTTGCCATGGTCGCCAGTGTTGATCGCTTTGATCACACGCTTGATGTAGGTGCGGACCATGCTGCGCTGGCTGGCTTTCAGGACGCGACGAGTCTCGGCCTGGCGGGCGCGCTTGCGTGCTTGCTTGCTGTTCGCCACAGGTATCTCCTTGGAGAATAAGGGCTGCCTAAAAACGGCAACGAATTTACTATGTGTTTGTCGGCTGGCATGTGCCGAGTCACGACATTTCCGTAGTGATCTTTCCACAACAACCAGTTGATTTGGCAGCGTTTTCAACGCTTCCAAATAGTGTAACGAGCAGTCTTATTGCTGCCCGCCCACGGGTCTTGTCTGAGAGGATGGCGTAGTCTATCACGCGTAAAGCGGGCTTGCTAGCCGTTGTCAATGCTTTTCGGGCGGAGGCCGCTAGCGTTACTTGTTCATACTCCTCGGACTGCATACTCACTTAATGGCCTTGCTGCAGGTGTTGCACCCGCGCATACAGCTGCTTGGCGTTTTCAACCGCTGTGGCTTCATACGAATCTAGAGTGATAATGCGCTGTCACCCTACCAGCACAGCCAACGTCCCCAGCAGCTAATTAGCCCCATGAAACAACCGCCTATTACCTAGCTATTCGCACCATGCAAGCCCGCTAAGCACGAACTAACCCGCACTTCCGCATGCTAGACTAGCCATAGTTTGAACAGCGCCACCCTTGGAGGCCAAGCATGTCAGCTACTCATCGTCGTAAACTGCCCATCGGGATTCAGACCTTTTCCGATATTCGCGAAGGCGGCTACTACTATGTCGATAAAACACCGTTCATTGAGAAGCTGGCCAACCAA
>NZ_JAMZBE010000026.1:0-32468 GCF_024158645.1 Halomonas sp. 707B3 | reverse complement strand
CAGTCAGCGGCCACACCTAGCGCTGAAATACAAAACGCCCAATGCAGTGCACTGGGCGTTTGAGATGAAATAAGTGTCAATCTATTTCAGGACTAGACAAAGGCGATCTCCACGAACAGCTCTGGCTGGAGCCAGATAGCTACCGGGCGGGAGTACGTTAATAGCTTAAAAAAAAGAGGGAGCTGCTTCGAGAAATCAAAATTTCAGCCGCTGAGATTGTTCGTGAAGCTATCGTTCACTCATCGCCCCGCCCGTGCTGCTGAAGCTGTTCCACTGCCTGAGTTCGTTCGCGCTCTAGCTCACGTTTGAGTTCATCTTCAGAGGGCAGATACGGCATGTATTTCGCTGCAAACAGCTGTTTTTGTTCGGCCAGCACCGAGTACTTCACCACAGCTTCGCTTTTTTCACTGCACAGCACCAAGCCAATAGTGGGGTTATCGTCGCTGCAAATACCAGTCGCGGGCTTGGGCGTTTCCTATTCGCAGAAGGGTGCGGTAGTGAGTCCAGCTCAATTCGGTACGCACTGAGTTCCGCTTTGGAAAGCTTTGATAAAACTGGCGCATATTGCGTAAATTGTTGACATCAATGCCTTTCCCCAGCCGCTCGGTAAGCTGTTGTGAGAGCTGCTGTAGCTGCTGCTTACCATACTCAGCACGACGATTGCCTTGCTGTTCGTGTTCGACAATTAAACGGCCTATTTCCCAGTAGCTTTGTACCATAGCCGTATTCACGGCTTGGCGAACCTGCCCGCGTGCTTGCTCTATCTGTTGAGTCATTGCGCTAACGAGGCGGCTAAAAGCGGTTGGGTTCTGCTCCGGCATAGGCTTAACCCCTGGCGTTATAGAGTAATGTCAGCTGGCTTAGGCTTAACAATATCAAATTTTGCCTATTCAAGGACGTCTCTCCATGCCCACTCTACGCCACCTCACTTTAACCTTGTTGCTCGGTGTGTTGGGTATGTTCCCTATTGCTCAGGCAAACGAAACAACCTGGCAAGCACTTCAAAAGGGCGGTTTGGTCATCCTCATGCGCCACTCCCTGGCGCCCGGTATCGGCGACTCGCCGGGGTTTGTGTTGGAGGCGTGCGAGACCCAGCGCAACCTGTCCAGCGAAGGGCGTGCCCATGCGTTAGCAGCGGGGCAGGCGCTGCGGGAGCGGGGCGTGGTGATTGATGTGGTGTACAGCTCCCAGTGGTGCCGGGCGTTGGAAACCGCTGAGCTGATGGCGCTGGAGGCGGTGGTGCCTGCGCCGTGGCTGAATTCGTTCTTTCGCGGGCGTGGGGATCAGGTGGCCATTACCCAAGCGGCTCGTGAGCGTATTGCGGGGTGGCAGGGGCCGGGGAATATTCTGCTGGTGACGCATCAGGTGAATATCACGGCGCTGACCGGTGGGGGCGTTAGCTCCGGGGAAATGGTGGTCGTGCGCCCGCAAGAGGAGGGTTTCACGGTGGTGGGGCGGCTGAGCGTTCCCAGCCGTTAAGGTTTTCTATTCATTTCCTTCAATGAATCGGGGCAAATTATTCGCTCCTCATCGGTCAGCTGAGGTTTTACGCTGGGCGTATTGATAAGGAGAGCGTTATGTCATCAGCCAATACTCAATCCGTTCGCCGCGTGGTCGCTCAGTATCCTGCCCATCGGGATGATATCGGTGATCTGGTCACCCGCCGGCCGCTGCCAGGGCCGGGGCTGGATCAGCTCGATCCGTTTCTATTCTTGAATCATCACGGCCCGCAGGTTTACCCGGCCAACAACCGTGGGCTGCCCTTTGGGCCGCACCCGCACCGTGGGTTTGAAACGGTAACGTTTATTCTGGAAGGCTCGCTGGCCCATGCTGATAGCGCCAAGCACCAGAGCGTGATTCACGCAGGCGGCATGCAGTGGATGACCGCCGGTAGCGGCATCGTTCATGCGGAAATTTCGCCGGAGGAGTTTCTGCGCGAGGGTGGCCCGCTGGAAATCTTGCAGCTGTGGGTCAATTTGCCGTCACGGCTGAAGATGAGCGAGCCGCGCTACGTGGGCTTGCAGCAAGAGGGCATTCCCGCTGTTCAGCTGGCAGGCGGCGGTACGCTCAACCTGATTGCCGGGGAGTGGCAGGGGCAAACGGGCCCGATTGAATCGCTGACGGGCGTGTTCATGTCGACGCTGGCGCTGCCTGCGGGCGCGCATGAGCAGCTACCCGTGGCCCCTGGGCGGCAGGTGTTTCTTTATGTGGTGAGTGGCGACGTGGCGGTGGGCGGCGAGCCTGCCAAGGCGCACCATTTGATCGAAGTCGACCGTGACGGTGAAAGCCTGAGCATTGAAGCAGCGAGCGATGCGCGCCTGCTGTTTGGCCATGGCGAAGTCATCGACGAGCCGGTTTATTCTCACGGCCCCTTTGTGATGACTAACCGCGATGAGATCGTCCAGGCGGTGGAGGATTACCAGAACGGTAAGTTTGGCGGGCTTACGCTTTAAAGACCGTTAATGCTCTAAACACCCGCGCTACACCGGCTCGCCGCGATAGTAGTGCCATAAAAATAGCGACCCCACGCTGCGCCAGGGTGCCCAGTGCTCCACCATCTGGCGCGCCTGTTTCGGCGTGGGTTTGACCTCCATGCCCTTCAAGCGGCCTAGCGCTACCCTTAAGGCGAGGTCGTCGGCGGGGAAAATATCGGGCCGCTGGAGCGAGAACATCAGGTAGATTTCGGCGCTCCAGCGGCCAAACCCGCGCAGTTGGGCAATCGCGGCAATGGCCTCGTCATCGCTAAGATGCGCTAAGCCATCG
Organism: Halomonas sp. 707B3; assembly: GCF_024158645.1. Lineage (NCBI taxonomy): Bacteria > Pseudomonadati > Pseudomonadota > Gammaproteobacteria > Oceanospirillales > Halomonadaceae > Halomonas > Halomonas sp. 707B3. The sequence goes on along the minus strand of NZ_JAMZBE010000026.1, from coordinate 29,705 downwards.
GCGCTAAACGTGCCCGCCAGCTCTGCGTCGGCCAGCCCTTTGGCATACTCGATTTTACGCCACGATAGCCCCGCATCGCGTAGCGCTTGGCCTTCCACCTCCATCACTGCCTTGGCATGTAGCTCCGGCAGCAGCGTATTCACCCGACCCATGATCGCCCGAGCAGCTTCGGTGGAGATCTGCTGGCTGACGATGGTCGAGAAGAAGGTGGCAAAGCCTGGGTCGCGCTGGCGCGGGTTGGGCGCGCCGACTAAGGGGTAAGCGCGGGCAATATCGGGGTCGGCATTGGCCAGTGCCTGCATGGCGCGTTCAATCATAGCAACGGACGTGTGATCAGACGGCATGATGTCTCCTGGGAAATGGGTAGAAAAATGCTCATTAATCGCATTTTGATCTTAATTTGAGTATTAAAATGCACATTATGGTGCCTTGGGCTACACTTTTGAGCATTAAACTACTCAATTAAGGTGAGCTGTGTTGCTAACCGTTCAAGCCTTCCATCAAGGGCAGTGGCACGATGCCGCCGAGCTGATCATCGAGCAGCCAGAGCGAGGCCGTCGGGGGCCTGCACGTTTGGGCTATCTGACAGATTATGCCCTTGAGTGGTTGGATCGCGACGATGAGCACGCCTGTAGCCTTCGTTTGCCTATTGAGTTGATGAACACCCATCAATCGCCACGCTGGTTCGCTTTTTTAGACGATATCATGCCGTCCGGGGCCAGCCGACGTTACTGGGTCACGCAGTTGGGAATAACGGCGCTTAGCGAAGCGGAGCAGGATGCCGCGCTATTGGCCAAGGGCACAATTGCGCCGGTGGGCAATTTGCGCATCAAAGAGGCTCTTCCTGAGCGCCCTGCTGGCAGCACGCTTGAGCACCAGCGCTTTGCTTTGGCTGACGTCGTCAATCGGGATAGTGATTTTCTTGCCTATGCGCAGCAGTTGGGGGCCGCTGGGGGCGGTGCGACCGGAGCAGGTGGCGAAGCGCCTAAGCTGCTGCTGCGCTGCTCGCCAGATGATCAGGTCTGGATTGATACCTACCAGGATGATCCGACAAATATCGATCAGCACTATTTGGTGAAATTTCCTCGCGGTCAGCGCACCGCGATCGATAACGACATTTTGCGTGCGGAGTATCATTTCTATCACGAGCTAGCGGCATTGGGTGTCGCGACCATCGATACCCAAGGGATGAGGTTGATAGAAGGTGAGCGTTATCCATCGCTATGGTTGCCCCGCTTTGACGTTGGTTATCAAGGGGGGGCGTGCACGCTTTATGGCTTGGAGTCTGTGTATTCATCCGTGGGGAAGGAACTGGGAAGCTTTTTGAATCATTTTGCCGTGATTGAGGCGTTGGTGGGTCTGTTGAGCCAACAATTCCGCGTGCGTGAGCCTGGTGGCCATTTCGATACGGCGAGCTTTGTCAGTGAGTGGGTGAAACGCGATCTGCTCAATATTGCGTTTGCTAACAGCGATAACCACGGCCGTAATACGGCGCTGCTGAAAACGCCGCAAGGTATCTGGTGGGCTCCGGTGTACGATTTTGCGCCCATGAAGGCTGACCCAGAGGGAATTGTAAGAACTACCACTTGGGGAACACCGTTTGAGGAGGGGCGGGAGTTTAATTGGCCCGCCATTGCGGAACGCTTAAGCGTCTATATTCCCCCAGAACAACTGATGACAGAGTTAAAAGAGCTGGGAAGTCAGCTAGTTGGCCTGAAAGAGCGACTCGCTGCGCGGGGCGTGCCCGACGCCTTACTGACATCGAGTGCGGTGGGGTTTGATTACTTGGACACTAAGCTGCAGCGCTGGGGGTTGGTATGAAGCGCAAAGAACTCTCTAGCGTTGAGCGTGAGGCGCTGCTGACGACGCTCGCGACTCAACTGGTGCGTGAAGAAATCAGCTCGGGGCAGGTGTTGCGTCAGCTACGCCGGGACGTACTGGGTATGTCGCAGACGCAATATGCCGATCTGGTGGGTATCAGCCGTCGCACGTTGTCTGATTTGGAAGCCGGTAAAGCAAGTCCTACCGTGGCGCTGCTCAACCAAGTCTTTCGCCCGTTGGGCCTGCAAGTCGGCTTACTGCCGCGTAACCGTGAGTTGCGCGAGCGGTTGTTGTCAGTGGAATCTTCTACCGGTTGACCCCCAGGTGTTCATCGCTTGATGAATGAGTTTGCACGCTAACTTTTTTAGCGTCATATATTCCTACTTTCGTCTAATCCTGCCATTATTTGACGCAATCTAAGACCGTTTTGATAAGCAGGCGCTTTATTCAGCGCCTGGGGAGAGAGGTATGCAAGAGTCGTCATCGGGGCTGGCGCGTAACCCGCGATTGGCAGAGTTTGTTCTGGCGCTGGGCGGGTTTGGCATAGGCACCAGCGAGTTCGTCATTATGGGGTTGATGAACCGCGTGGCGGAAGATTTAGCCGTGACGGTGCCCCAAGTAGGCTATGCGATTAGTAGCTACGCCCTGGGCGTGGTAGTGGGTGCACCGCTGATTTCCGCGCTGGCTGCACGGGTACCCAGGCGGGCGCTGCTGATTGCGCTGATGCTGGTGTTTGCTGTGGGCAATATTGCCAGCGCCATGGCGCCGGGGTTTTGGTCGTTTGTGGGCCTGCGCTTTTTGGCGGGCCTGCCTCATGGTGCCTACTTCGGCATAGCGGCGCTGGTCGCGGCAGGAGCGGTGCCGATTGACCAGCGAGCGCGGGCTATTTCGCGGGTAATGTTGGGGCTCACGGTAGCCATTTTGATTGGTGCGCCGTTGGGTACCTGGGCGGGTAACGCTTTTGGTTGGCAAATCGCTTTTGCCGGGGTGGGGGTAATTGCGCTGTTAACGGCGCTGCTCATTCGGTTATGCGTGCCGGTGCAGCCATTTGATGCCCACGCGAGCCCATTAAGAGAGCTCTCTGCGCTGGTGAAGCAGCGGGTGCTGGTCACCATTGCGATTGCCTGTATTGGCTGCGGTGGTATGTTCTCGATCTTCAGCTATGTGATGCCGACATTGACCCAGCAGGCGGGCATGAGCGAAGCGCTGGGGCCGCTGGTGTTGGTGATTTTTGGCCTGGGCTCTATCGCCGGTAACCTGGTGGGCGGGCGTATGGCGGATAAAAACCTGATGCGGGCGATTCCCACCATCTTGGTGTGGTGTGCCGTGGTGCAGGGGCTCTTTTACTTTGCTGCCAACGAGGTGTGGACGGGGCTGCTGTTCGTGGGTTTGGTAGGGACTAGCATGGCGCTTGCGCCTTCGCTGCAAACCCGTTTGATGGATGTGGCTGAAGACGCTCAAACCATGGCGGCGTCCATGAACCATGCGGCCTTTAACGGGGCGAACGCGCTGGGGGCGTGGCTGGCGGGCTTGGCGATTAGCGCCGGGTTTAGCTGGTCGAGCACGGGGCTGGTAGGGGCCGGGCTTGCGCTGTGTGGCCTAGTGATTTTCGCTTGGGGGCGCTGGCTGGAAAAACGCACCTATCCCGCGGAGCCGTCGGTGGCTCAGAGCTACAAATAAAGCGCTATAAATAAGTGATTGCTAAATAAATATTTAGAGCATTTAAAGTGGCAAAAAGCGCGTATCGTTCCTAGGGTGTAAAGGTGCAATCCATAAGGAGGTGACCTATGCATAACCTAGTGAAGACATCGCGCGTTGTAACCCCGCGACTCGTAACATTAAGTGCTATTGCCGCCATTACTCTGGCGCTGGCGGGCTGTGGAACGACCACCGGCGAGCGCGCTACCAGTGGTGCTGGCGTAGGGGCGGCTGTTGGTGCTGGGGCCGCTGCGGTCACTGGTGGTAGCGTCACCCAAGGTGCTGTGATTGGCGGTGGCGTGGGTGCTGCCACAGGGGCTGCCACCGATAAAGAGGATATTAACCTCGAATAACCCGCCTACCTAGCGGCACAGCCTGAAGCCGCGCATGCCTAAATGAAAGTGGTCGGCATGCGCGGCGTTGTACTCAGGCCCCAGTACATTGCCGAAGGTATCACACGCGCCATCTCGCGCTGCGCGTAAAAACTTCCCCGCGTTACCCGCGTCATCCCAGTCGTTAATCAGCGATATCTGCTGGCCGTTCTCAAACTGAAACCCCACCACATCCAGCGCTTCGGCGGTGGCGTGCTCGCTACGCCGTCCTGTCTCACGACCATAAACATTACGGCAGGCAAAGCTGCCCACGTGATTCACCTGGGCGACCCTGCTGCCCATAATCGCTTGCGCCGCAGGCTGCAGCGCATGGCGTTCATACATCACCCACGCCAATGCCAGCGGGCACGACGCCACAAAGCTCTGGCTAAAACGCACGCTGCTGCTCTGCATGCGCACGATATTGCTAAGTGGGCAGCTTGCAGTCGGGGAGTAATCAGCCAACGGCGTGTAGCGCAGCTCGCCCTCTGGCACGGTGTCCAATGCCGCCAAGCAGGCGTCGCGGTCATCGTTTAATCGCTTGAGCTTCAACTGCGTGACTGGCGTGATGGGGTCATCCACATGTAGCGGAGCCCAGGGTGCCCAGTGGCGGGGGATCTCGATAATGCCTTTCTGAAGCGCGACCCCCAGCGCAATCAGGCATAAAATAATCACTGTGCTGCGCATGCTGACCTCCTTGTGGCACTTTGGAAACGCTACAGTCCCTGCCATGGGTGTGCGATACTGCGCTCCCCATAATGTCGGCGGTGGCCGGCCTGCGTGATGACGAACGACCATTTTGACTAACTAGGGAAGCGCTTCATGTCCCAGGGTACGCTGTTTATTGTTTCTGCCCCGTCGGGCGCGGGTAAAACCAGCCTCGTTCGCGAGCTGATCGAAAGCCTGGATGGCATTCAGGTGTCGGTGTCGCACACCACGCGCGCCAAGCGAGAAGGTGAAGTGGACGGCGTAAACTATCACTTTACCCAAGTGCCTGACTTTGAAGCCATGATCGCCCGTGGCGACTTCTTTGAGTATGCCAAGGTCTTCGACAACTACTACGGTACGTCCCGCCAAGCGGTCCAAACCCTGCTGGATGCGGGGCAGGATGTGATTCTGGAGATAGATTGGCAGGGTGCTCAGCAGGTGCGCGAACAGATGCCCTCTGCGGTGTCGATTTTTATCTTGCCGCCGTCGCGTAGCGAGCTGGAGCGCCGCCTCTCAAGCCGGGGTACCGACGAGCATGCAGTGATCGCTCGGCGCATGCGCGATGCGGTCAGCGAGATGTCTCATTACGATGAGTACGATTACTTAGTGATTAACGACGACTTCACCACTGCCCTGCAGGAACTGCAGTCGTTAGTGATCAGTCGCCGCTTAACGCGTGCTGCAATGCAAGAACGCCACGCCCCCTTGCTCGATGCGCTCTTGTCACAGGCGCCTAGCGTCGAGTAATCTATCAGGTCCTATCACCACTCTTTTCGCTGGGTCGGCGGCGTTATCCAACAACGCCGGCCCGGCGTCGTTATTACAGGAAGGCCCCCATGGCTCGCGTAACCGTTGAAGATTGTCTGGAAAATGTAGAAAACCGCTTCAAACTGGTGATGATTTCCACCCAGCGTGCTCGCCAGCTGGCTCGCGGTTCCCGCGATGCACTGCTGCCCTGGGAAAACGACAAGCCGACCGTGATGGCGCTGCGTGAAATCGCCGCGGGTCTGGTCGACCACACCGTTTTGGACGAGCCAGTTGAAGCTCCTGTGCGTGCGCGTCCTGCTATGACGCCTAGCGCTCAAATCGACGATTAAGCTAGCACCGATTAGAGGCGCGGTACATGTTCACCATTGATGACCTAGCTGACCGACTCGGCGGCTACTTACCCCCGGATGAGATCCAGCAGGTCAAGCGCGCCTTCTACTACGCTGAGCAGGCCCACGATGGCCAGCGCCGCCGCTCTGGCGAGCCGTACGTCACCCATCCGCTCGCAGTCGCTAATATTCTCGCTAACATGCACATGGACCATCAGAGCCTGATGGCCGCCATGCTGCATGATGTGATTGAAGACACCGGCGTCTCTAAAAAAGCCCTGGCGGCGCAGTTTGGCAAGCCTGTGGCTGAGTTGGTAGATGGCGTCTCCAAGCTGACCCAAATCACTTTTGAAGATAAAGCCGTCGCTCAGGCGGAGAATTTTCAAAAGATGGTGTTGGCAATGTCGCGGGATATCCGCGTCATTATCGTCAAGTTGGCGGACCGTCTGCACAACATGCGCACCTTGGGCGCACTGCGGCCCGATAAAAAACGCCGCATTGCCCGTGAAACGTTAGAAATCTACGCACGCATTGCCGGGCGTCTGGGTATCAATACCATCCGTATTGAGCTGGAAGACCTCTCGTTTCAAGCGATTCACCCCATGCGCGCTGAGCGTATCAAGCGCGCAGTGGCCAGCGCGCGGGGCAATCGCCGCAGCGCCATGCGGGAAATTCAGTCGTCGCTGCAGCAGAGCCTGGACGACGAAGGCCTAAAAGGCACGGTGATTGGCCGCCAAAAGCATCTGCTCTCGATCTATAAAAAGATGCGCGACCAGCGCAAGCCGTTTGCAGAGATTATGGATGTCTTCGGTTTTCGCATTATCACCGAAGACGTGGCCAGCTGTTATCGCATCCTTGGCGTAGTGCATAACCTCTATAAGCCGGTACCGGGGCGCTTTAAAGATTACATCGCGATTCCCAAGGCGAATGGTTACCAAAGCCTGCACACCACGCTGTTTGGCCAGCGCGGCATGCCGATTGAAGTACAGATCCGCACCCGTGAAATGGAAGCCATGGCCAATAACGGAATTGCCGCGCACTGGCTCTACAAAGCCGGGCAGACGGCGCATCCGATTGCTGAAGGCAGCCATGCCCGCGCCCGCGCCTGGGTGAAAGGGCTGCTGGAGATGCAGCGCCACGCGGGGGATTCGTTGGAGTTTATCGAACACGTCAAAAACGACCTGTTCCCCGACGATATCTACGTGTTTACGCCCAAAGGCGACATCATGGAGCTACCCCAGGGCGCTACGGTGATCGACTTTGCCTACAGCGTGCACACCGATATCGGCAATAACTGCATCGCCTGCCGCATCGACCGCCACCTTGCGCCACTCTCGACGCGCTTGGAAAGCGGTCAGACGCTGGAAATTATCACCGCCCCCGGCGCGCGGCCGAACCTTGCGTGGCTGAACTTTGTCACCACCGCCAAGGCGCGCTCCGCTATTCGCCATGCGCTGAAGCATCAGCAACAGGCGGAAGCGGTGATGCTCGGGCGGCGGCTGCTCAACAAAGCGCTGACACCTTTTGAAACGAGCCTTGAAGAGCTGGATGAGAGTATCTTCGAGCAGGCGTTCAAAGAGTTGGATGTGTCGTCGCTGGACGCCTTGCTCGAATCGCTGGGGTTAGGCAACCGCATGGCCCACGTAGTGGCCCGCCGTTTGGTCGATGTCGCCCATGGCGACAGCTTCGATAAGACGCTTTCCGACAATAGCGATAAGGCTGTGGTGATTAGCGGAAGCGAAGGCATGGTGCTTAACTTTGCCCGCTGCTGCCACCCGTTACCCGGCGACCCGGTGGTAGGGCATCTGTCGGTCGGTAAAGGGCTGGTGGTACACCGTAGCGAGTGTAAAAACCTCGCTGACCGTAAAAACGATCCTGAAAAGCTGTTTGCCCTGGAGTGGTCCGAGCATATTGATGAGGACTTCCCTGTGGCGCTGCGCATCGAAATTGAAAGCCGCCGTGGCCTTGTGGCTGAACTGGCAGGCCTAGTGACCGATGCCGATGCCAATATCGAACGTATCGGCATTGAGGAGCGCGATGCGCGGCTTTCCACCGTCAATCTCACGCTGTCGGTAAAAGGCCGGGTCCACCTCGCCCGTATTATTAAACGCATCCGCAACTTGCCCAACGTGGGCAAAATTACCCGTACTGCAAACTAAACGCTTATGCGCCTACCGCTGGCTTTTCACGCTGGCAGCGTAGGCCATGGTGATAATAATCAACGTTTCATTCATACAGGAGCATGACACCCCATGAGCAATAAAGCGGTTATCAACACAGAAAAAGCCCCTGCCGCCATCGGCCCGTACTCCCAGGCTATCAAAGCGGGCAACACGGTTTACCTGTCGGGCCAGATCCCGCTTAATCCGGAAACCATGGAAATTGTCTCTGATGATTTCGAAGCTCAGGCGCGTCAGGTATTCACCAACCTACAGGCCGTGTGTGAAGAAGCCGCAGGCTCGCTGGGCGATATCGTCAAGCTCAACCTCTACCTGGTCGACTTGGACAACTTTGCGATCGTGAACAAGGTCATGGAAGAGTTCTTTTCGATGCCCTTCCCTGCTCGTGCGGCGGTGGGGGTTAAAGCGCTGCCTAAAGGCAGCCAGGTAGAAGCCGAAGCCGTGATGGTGATTGGCGACTAATCGCCATGCTCCGTTAGATGCGGTGTTTTCACCGCTGCATAAAAAAGAGCGAGCTGTGATCAGCTCGCTCTTTGCGTTTGGATAGCGCTAGAGTAGTTAGGCTTTTTGCAGCTCTAGAAATCCACCCTCTTTCAACACTTGGGCATACCCTTCTTTGTAAGTGGGGTAGCGGAAGGTATAGCCCGTCTCGAGAATGCGGCGGTTGTCGCAGCGCTTGCTGGTGCGTCGGCGCAGCGGCGATTGCATGGTCTCGGTAGATTCTACTTTCAACTGCTTGGCGAGCCACGCCATGACGTTGTGCAGGGTGACCGGTTCGCAGTCGCTGCCCAGATAAAGGTCGGCCAGCGGTGAGCCGTTTTCCTGGCAGCGAATCAGGTGCGCCAGAATGCCGGTGCAGTCGTCGCGGTGGATGCGGTTGGAGTAGCTCACCGGCGTCACCGCAGCAATGCGGCCTTCCGCCACTTGGTGAATCAAGCGGTCACGCCCCGGGCCATAAATGCCGGAAAAACGCACCACCGTACCCGGCAGTGGGTGATTCAGCAGGGCCTGCTCAGCTTCGCACATCAGGTTGCCCGAGAAGCTGGTCGATTCCGTGGGGCTCTCTTCGTTAACGACTTCGCCCTCTTGCTGGCCATAGACGCTAGTAGAGGAGACAAAGAAAATGCGGCGCGGCGGCTTCTCATGCTGTTCCATGACGCTGAGAACGCGCTTGAGACCGTCTGGGTAGGCGCTCTGGTAAGCACTCTCTTCAAAGCGGTCTGCGCTGACGGTGTAAATCACGTAGTCGGCTTGGGGCAGTGCGCTGGCGTCGGCCCCCTCCAAGGTGCTGAGATCAAGGGCCAACGGCTCAATGCCGGTATGCTCTAATGCCTTGGCTTGGCGGCGCACGCCAATCACCCGATGCCCCTCGTCCAGCAGCTCTTGTCCAAGCGTGACGCCGATGTCTCCACAGCCGATAATCAGTATCGTTAGCTTCAACTTGCTCACCCCTCTTGATTAATATTCCCTATCAGATACAAAGTCCCTATGAGATGTGCCATCTTCAATAGGGCTTGTCTGTCCTTTTCCGTCTCGCTAACACGATGACTAGTCACGAGCTGCAACGAGAGGATGCCACTGGCACCGCTATGACTTTAACAGAACTTCGCTACATCGTAACCCTTGCCCAGGAGCGTCACTTTGGCCGCGCCGCCGAGCGCTGCCATGTTTCTCAGCCCACGCTCTCTGTGGCCGTTAAAAAGCTCGAAGATGAGCTGGAAATTCCCCTGTTTGAACGCTCTAAATCCACGGTGCAAGTTACGCCTTTGGGCGAAAAAATCGTCGCTCAGGCCCAGCGCGTACTGGAGCAGAGCGGGCTGATTTATGAGTTGGCTAGCGCTGGCAAAGACCAGCTGGCGAACCCGCTGCGTATTGGCGCGATTTACACCATCGGACCCTATCTGTTTCCCCATTTAGTGCCCGCGCTGGCCAACGCCGCGCCGCAAATGCCGCTCTATATTGAAGAGGGCATGACCGGCACGCTGCGGGCCAAGCTGCGTAGCGGCGAGCTGGACGTGATTATCGTCGCGCTGCCGTTCACTGAAACCGACGTGGTTACCAAGCCGATCTACGACGAGCACTTTGAAGTGTTAATGCCCGCCAGCCACCCGTGGGTCGAGCGCGAGGCGATCCATAAAGAAGACTTATTAGAAGAGCGGCTGCTGCTATTAGGGGAAGGCCACTGCTTCCGCGATCAAATTTTGGAAGCCTGCCCGGCGATTACCCAAAAGCTCAACAGCCCCAATAACACTCTGATTGCCGAAGGCGGCTCGCTCGAGACCATTCGCCATATGGTGGCCTCTAAGCTGGGTATCACCGTGTTGCCGCAGTCGGCGCTAGGCACCGACCAGTACGAAAACGCCATGCTGGTCAGCCGCCCGTTTGTGGACCCCGCCCCTTCACGCACCGTGGCGATTGCCTGGCGGGCCAGCTTCCCACGGCCCAAGGCCATTGATGCCTTGGCCAAGGCGATTAGCCAGTGCCAGCAGCCGGTGCATAAGAAGAATGCTCCCTCATGAGTGAGCTGTCTGCACCGGTCACGGCGCTGAAGGGCGTGGGGGAAGCGCTGGCAATTAAGCTCGCCCGGCTCGGCGTAGAACGCATCAGCGACCTGCTGTTCCACTTGCCGCTGCGTTACCAAGACCGCACGCGACTCACCCCCATTGGCCTGCTGCGGGCGGGCCATGAAGCGGTGGTAGAGGGCGAGGTGACCGCCAGCGATATCGTTAAGGGGCGGCGGCGCAGCCTGCTGATCCGCCTGCGCGATGGTAGCGGTATTTTAAGCCTGCGCTTTTTTCACTTCTCGCCCGCTCAACAGCAACAGCTTCGCCCCGGCGTCACCGTTCGGGCGTTTGGTGAAGCGCGGGCGGGGGCGACGGGGCTTGAGATTTATCATCCCGAGTATCGGCTTAGCGGCGGCAGCGAGACACCGGTCGAGGAGTACTACACGCCGATTTACCCGACTACCGAAGGGTTGCATCAAGCCCGCCTGCGGGCGCTAACCCAGCAGGCGCTGCGCCTGCTAGAGCAAGCGCCCGAAGCGCTGCCTGATGTGATTCCCGATGCGCTGCGCCAGCGCTTTCAACTGCCGGGGCTACACGCCAGCTTGCAACTGCTGCACCAGCCGCCGCCGGATGTGGATTTAGAGCAGCTTTCCCAGGGACTTCACCCCGCCACGCGGCGGCTCGCCCTGGAAGAGCTGCTAGCCCATCAGCTTAGCCTGCGAGAAGTGCGCCTGCGCATTCAGGCAGACGGCGCGCCAGAGCTGCCCTCCGGACGTGGCCTGCAAACGCGTTTTCTAGCCCAGCTGCCGTTTGCGCTCACCGGTGCCCAGCGCCGGGTGCTGGAAGAGATCGCTCTCGACCTAGCACGCCCTGCACCCATGCTGCGGCTGGTGCAGGGGGATGTGGGCTCCGGCAAAACCGTGGTGGCCGCCATGGCGGCGCTATCGGCACTGGCGGGCAATTGCCAAGCGGCCATGATGGCACCCACGGAAATCCTCGCCGAGCAGCACTATCGCTCCTTTAAAGCCTGGTTTGAACCGCTGGGCATCGAAGTCGCGTGGCTGGCGGGCAAGTTGAAAGGCAAGGCACGGCTGGATGCCAAAGCCGCCATTGCCGACGGCCGCGCGCGCATGGTGGTGGGCACCCACGCGCTGTTTCAAGACGATGTGCACTTCCAGTGCCTGGGGCTGGCGATTATCGATGAGCAGCACCGCTTTGGCGTTCACCAGCGCCTTGCCCTGCGTGAAAAGGGCGAAGCCGGCGGATTAACCCCACATCAGCTGATCATGACCGCCACGCCGATTCCCCGCACGCTGGCCATGAGCGCCTACGCGGATCTGGATGTGTCGGTGATTGATGAACTGCCGCCAGGGCGCACACCGGTGAAAACCGTGGTGGTCTCTGACGAGCGCCGCCCGGAAGTGGTCGAGCGCATCCGCAACGCCTGCAGCGATGGCCGCCAAGCGTATTGGGTGTGCACGCTGATTGAGGAATCCGAGGTGCTCCAATGTCAGGCCGCCGAGGTCACCCGGGAAGAACTGACCCAAGCGCTGCCGGAATTGGCCGTTGGGCTGATTCACGGGCGCATGAAAGCCGCGGAAAAGGCCGAGGTGATGGACGCCTTCAAGAGCGGCGAGCTGGATCTACTGGTGGCCACTACGGTGATTGAGGTGGGCGTAGATGTGCCTAACGCCAGCCTGATGATCATCGAAAACCCTGAACGCTTGGGGCTGTCGCAACTTCACCAGCTGCGCGGCCGGGTAGGGCGCGGCAGCACCGAAAGCTTCTGCGTGCTGCTTTATCACCCGCCACTCTCCAAAAGCTCCCGGGAGCGGCTCGGCGTGATGCGGGAAACCACCGATGGCTTCCGCATTGCCGAAAAAGATTTGGAAATTCGTGGCCCCGGCGAAGTGCTGGGCACGCGCCAAACCGGCCTTGCCCAAATGAAGATTGCCGATCTAGAGCGCGATGCCGACCAGCTAGAGCGGGTGACCGCCCTGGCCCAGGCGTTGCAGGGCAACGCCGAGGTGACGGCCGTGTTGGTGCGCCGCTGGCTGGGTGAAGCGGCAGGCCGCTACGGGCAGGTGTAGCGGCAGGGCGTGGGTATGCGCGCGGTGTTAAACCGCTGCGTTAGGTTCGTGGAGCTTTTCGGCGCTTGGGCTTGTTAAGCGGTTGGCGGCATCGCTCAGCGGGCCAAGCTGACTGGCAATTAAGCGCAGTTGGCTTTGAATGGGCCGATAGAGCGTGACGGCCTTCTCTTCCGCTGCGCCGCTTTGCTCCTCTAACTGGCTCAGCAGCTCGTTGGCAGGCTCGGTCAGTAGCGCCACGGGCAGGCGTTTATCCAACTGCTCGGCCAGTTGCTCTAACAGGGCGCTAATCCGCTTGGCGAGGGGCACGAAGGCGGCATCGTCCTCATCGTCTGCCAACCGGTGGCGGTGGGCACCCAGCGCGGAGAGGTGGCTTAACAGCGTGTTGGAGAGTACCAAAAAGCGCAGCCCGTTATCAGCATCCTGCTTACGATAGTGCCCCGGCTCGTGGAGCATGTTGGTGAGTAGCGTCGAGAGCGCCGCATCCGCATTATGGGCGTTACGCCGTGCTAAGCGGTAAGCCAGATCATCCTGCTTGCCCTCTTCATACTGGTGAACAATCTCGTCTAAATAGCGGCGGTGATTGGTCAGCACCTTGGCCGCTTCCCGGTACAGGCGGCGGCCTTGCCAATCCGGCAGAATAAAAAACACCGCCAGCCCCGCAATCAGCGAGCCAATCAACGTATCAAACAGCCGCGGCCAGATCAGGTCAAAGCCATCGCCCACTTGGTTAAAGCTGCACAGCACCAGCAGGGTGATGGAGGCGGTGGCAACCACATAGTGCTTTTCTCGATTGGCAAAAAACGACACGCCTGCCGCCACCGCAATCATGCTCTGGATGAGTGGCTGGGGGAACAGGCTGATAGACGCCCAGCCTGCAATCAGCCCAAGCACCGTGCCCAGAATCCGCTGGGAGAGAAAGCGCCGGGTGGTGGCGAAGTTAGGGCGGCATACAAACAGCGTGGTAAGCAAAATCCAAAAGCCCTGCTGTGGGTCGAGCCACTGCAACAGCCCGTAACCCACCACCAGCGCGGTGGTTAAGCGTAACGCGTGGCGAAAGGTGGGCGAACCCAGCGTGAAGTTCAACCGCACCCGTTTCCAGGCTTCCAGCAGGCTAGAGGGCGAGCGGTCATAAAGCGCGCTGTCCCGGCGTTCGCTGCCGGTGTCCGGATTGTGGGCGCTGGCAATCTGCGCTTCTAGCGTGGAGAGGTTGTCCGCTAACGCATTCAACGGGCGTATTAGCGGCCGCCACTCGGGCTTGCCACGCTCGCTGAGGTTATCAATCGAAGCGCGCAGGTCGGCCAGCGCCTGCTCGCTCTGCTCGTGACTGAAAGGGCGGTTGAGCAGTAGCGACTTGGCTAGCTGGCGGCAGGCACGGCCCTGCTGGTCCAGCAGTCGCTGGCAGCGAAACAGCACGTCGTGATGAAAAAAGGCTTCAGTAAGCGCGCTGTAAGGGTAGTGGGTGGAGCTTGCCCGCTCGTGGATATCCTGAGCGATAAAGTAAATCTGCAGATAGCGGTTGAGCTTACGGCTGCCGCGCTGGCCTTCCAGGCGGCGAAAGATCATCTCTTTTGCCTGATTGAGCGCATCCACCACCTTGCCGTTCTGGCGGGCGAGCGCCACACGGCGGGCCTCTACATCAACGCCCCGTACCGGCTCAAACAGCGCCGATTTTAAAATCAAGAATTCACCCAGGGCTTTATACACCCGCGCCATGCTCTGTTTTACCGGCTGGCGGGAGAACAGCGCGCACCATACTACCGAAATCGCCCCGTACCAGGCAGCTCCGGTCAGCAGCAGTAGCTGGCGCGAGGCGACGTCCTCATCCACGCCGCCGTGCTGCTCAATATTGATCATGGAGTAGATCGAAAGAATCAGCGTGCCGGAGGCAATGGTCGCGTAACGCTGGCCAATCGCTCCCAACATAATCAGCGTGAAGGTAGAGACCGCCAAGCCCACCGCAAACAGCCACGGCCAAGGAAATAACCACTGCACCACAAACGACGCCGAGGCAAAGCAGAGCAGCGTGACCACCAAGGCCTGCAAACGCCCCTGCCAGCTATCGTCGGTCTCTGAGAGCGCGCTGGCAATGATGCCCAGAAACAGCGGAATCACCAGCGCCACATCCCCCGCCAGCCCGCTAAACAGCAGCGCCCCGCTGAAGGCGATAAACACCCGCAGGCTGTAGGCGAACTTATCTAGGGTCCAAAGGCGGCGCAGGGAAAGGGAGAGGGGCATAGAGGCTCTTGTGAGTTTGCTGTTGTTAGACTTTAGTATAAATAGTATGCCGGTACGTGGCTATGGTGTGCCGTTAACGAAAAACCCCGCAGCGTTTGGCTGCGGGGAACAGGTTGCCTGCGGCTGGGCGTATGGCGCTACAAATACTTCAGCAATTTTTGCAGCTTGTTCATATCGGCGGAGTCGCCTACTAGGCGAACATCTCCCGCCACCATGCCATCTAAAAATGCCTGCTGGGTGGGTTTCTTGAGAATGCGCAGCGCGGTGTCTTGGTCGCGGAAACGTAGTTCAAGATCCAGGTCAACGGGCAACCCTTTTCCCGTGGTGATGCCGTGGGGCGCCATCCGGTAGTAGCGGGCAATGCTTAGGTCTTCCGTGGCAACACCCCAGTCGAGGCCGCGCATGCGTTCAAGCTGCTCACGAAAGCGCGGCTTGCGGCGCAGGGCTCGCTTGAGCATAAAGCCCAATAGCCACAGCGTCAGCGAAAGCTTCATTAGGAAACGGCGTCCTTGAGCGCTTTGCCTGGCTTAAACGCGACGTTTTTGCTGGCCGGGATCTGCAGCGGAGCGCCGGTTTGCGGGTTTTTACCGGTGCGGGCAGCGCGCTCGCGAACGGTAAACGTACCAAAACCGATCAGCGCTACATCTTCACCTTTGGCAACGCTGTTGGTGATTTCGTCCAGGATGACATTGAGGACTTGGCCAGCTTTATCTTTGGAAAGGTCAGCACTTTCAGCGATGGCTGCAGCGAGTTCAGGTTTGCGCATAAAGGAATCTCCCTTGTGGAAAACAAACATCAATGTTGTTGGTAGCCTACCCAGCAGGCAGCGCTTCTTTAGCCTAGTCGTGAATGCGGCGAAAATCAGCCTAGCAGGCCTGGGGCAGCTCTGGAAAGCTCCACTTTCCTTCTCACGCAGCCGCCTGTCAACGCAAAACCAATCAAACGTCCGTCTTTATTTTCCGCTAACGCGGTGAAATCATTGCCGTCGCCCTCAATCCGCCAGCGCTCTGGGGGCTGAGTGGGAGGGTAGGCCACCACGGGTAGCAGCGGGGTTTTCACCACGACTGGCCAAGCGCCGAAGCTAACAGACGTTGGGGTGCCACCAAGGGTAGCTGCCAGGGCTTTGACGCTTGCTTGCAGCGGCTGCACATACATGGCGTTCACCCCATCAATACACGCGGCATCGCCTAACGCATAAATATGCGGCTGGTTGGTGCGTAGTTGCCGGTCAACCTGAATGCCGCTGGGGCTAACACTCAGCCCTGCCGCTTCAGCAAGCTGCGTGCGAGGTGCCAAACCGGTCGCGAATAGGATGATATCTACCGTATGGCGCTCGCCATTGTCGAGTTGCAGCGTCAAAGCGTTGTCTGCATCTTGGGATAATGTCTCTAAGGTGCGTCCAAGCGCTAAACGAATACCAGCCTCTTGAAACGCATCGGCCAGTGCGCTACCCAGCCGCTCAGGGAGTAGGCGCGGCAAAGGGGCGCTCTCTGGTGCAATCACGGTAACTTGGTGCCCACCTGCGTGTAGGTCGTTGGCGAATTCACAGCCGACTAATCCGGCGCCAATAATCGCGACGCGAGTAGGCTGGTTGAGCGCTCCGTGTAGGCGGCGGTAGTCATCCAAGTCGTTGACGGTAAAGCAGCGCTCGGCCAGCACGCTCGGTATGCGAAACGGCGTGCGAGGGGCCGCACCGGTGGCGAGCACCAGGTCGTCGTAGTGGAGTGTGGCGCCGCTACTCAGTTGCAGGGTTTGGTTATCCACATCCAGTTGGCTGACTTGGGTGTGGGTAACGATATGTGCGTTTAATTCATCGGCGAGCGCTTCAGCGCTGCGCTGGGCGAGCTTGTCAGGGCTCAAGCGCTTGGCGAAGCCTGTCGACAGCAGCGGCTTACTGTAATCATCACCGCTGTCAGCGCTGACCAGCGTGATTGTGCGCGTATCCCCTTGGCGTCGCAGCGTGCGGGCCAGGCCAACGCCTGCCATGCCGGTGCCCACAATCACCAGCGCGGCGTGGTGGTGAGGTGTTCTGGAAGATGTCGTGTGTGAGTCGGGCATACCGTCACCAAACGTCGGTGGAACAAAAGCCTGTAAAGCCACCATGTTACACTAGCTCGCTCTGAATTGACCGCCTTGGAGGCTTAGGTGACCGCCCCTGTGTTATCCACTCCTGCGTTTTCGCTCTTCCCTCAGTGGCTGCCCGTGGCAGCCGCTCAGCCAGCCATGAGTGCGCCTTGGTGGCAGTGGGTAGCGTCCACGGATTCCTTAACCGCGCGCCTCATGGCAGCAGGCGAGCCGGGAACGTTTCGGGTGCGCTTGCTGCGCCAAACCATTGGCCTGCCCCAGCGCGATGAAGCCTTGGCCCTAGGCATCGCGCCTCGCCGCTACGCGTGGCTGCGCGAGGTGGCGCTGTGTGTTGATGAAACGCCGTGGGTGGTAGCGCGTTCGGTGGCCCCGCTTCACCAGCTACAGGGAAAAGGTTTGGGGAAGTTGGGCGAGCGCTCGTTAGGCAGCTGGCTATTTCAGCAGCCCGACTTGGTTCGCGGGCCGCTGGAAGCCACGGCGACGCCGCCACGTTTTACCCACCAGCAGCCGGGGCTATCGGCCAATAGCTTATGGGGGCGGCGCTCTGTCTTTGAACATGGTGGGCTTTCGTTACTGGTTCAGGAGTATTTTTTATCTACCATGGCGGATGCGTTGGGCCTTCCGCCGCGCTAGGCTAACGCAGCAGCTTTTTTGACGAGGTAAGCATGAGCATGGACCGTTCTCTGTTGCGCCCGACCGGGTGGGCCCGTTTGGTAGATTTCTTACAGTTAATGCGCTTGGACCGGCCCATTGGCACTTGGCTGCTGATGTGGCCAACGCTGTGGGCGCTGTGGGTCGCGTCAGAGGGCGTGCCGGGCCGCGATGTACTGCTGATTTTTATTGCCGGGGTATATGTGATGCGCGCCGCAGGCTGCGTGGTGAACGACTACGCCGACCGCCACTTCGATGGCCATGTAAAGCGTACCAAGCAGCGGCCACTGGCCACCGGTCGGATCAGCGAAACCGAAGCGCAGCTGCTATTTGTGGCGCTGGTGGCCGCCGCCTTTATTTTAGTGCTGCTGACCAACTGGTTTACCGTGCTGCTCTCGCTTGGGGGTGTGCTGCTGGCATTTATTTATCCGTTTATGAAACGCTACACACACTTTCCCCAGGTGGTGCTCGGGGCGGCTTTCTCCTGGGCGATCCCGATGGCGTTTGGCGCGGTACTGGGGCATGTGCCGCTGGAAGGCTGGCTGCTATTTAGCGCTAACCTACTGTGGACGGTGGCTTACGATACCCAATACGCCATGGTGGATCGTGACGATGATCTGAAAATCGGCATTAAATCCACCGCGGTGCTGTTTGGCAGTGCCGACCGTTTCATCATTGGCCTGCTGCAGTTGGCGACGCTGGCGCTGCTTGCTTGGGTAGGTGTACGGGTTGGGTTAGGCGGGTTCTTCTGGCTGGGTTTGGCAGGCATGGCAGCGACGTTTGCTCATCAGCAGCGATTAATTTTTCACTGTGACCGCGACCGCTGCTTCCAGGCGTTTCTGAATAACCACTGGTCAGGGCTCTTGGTGTTTGCCGGAATTGTTCTGAGCTGGTGGCCTGCAGCTGGCTAATTATGCTGGGTGTCATAGAATTGTCATTAAGTCATGGTGTCATCGTCACAGACATGTCATTGAACTGTTTTGTATAAACGAGTTTTCATAGAACACCGTGAGGCCCTGGATGACCGCCAAGACCGTACTGATTGTCGATGACGAGGCGCCCATTCGCGAGATGATCGCTGTGGCGCTGGAAATGGCTGACTATCGCGTGCTTGAAGCGGACAACGCCCAGGATGCCCATGCGATGGTCGTTGACCACCAGCCCGACCTGCTGCTGCTGGACTGGATGATGCCGGGCACCAGCGGCATCGAGCTGGCCCGTCGTCTCAAGCGCGAAGAGGCCACCGCTGAGCTGCCCATTATTATGCTGACCGCCAAAGGCGAAGAGGATAATAAAATTCAGGGCTTGGAGGCGGGTGCGGATGACTACATCACCAAGCCGTTTTCCCCCCGCGAGTTGGTGGCTCGTCTTAAAGCCGTGCTGCGCCGGGCGACCCCGCGCGGTGTGGAAGACCCCATCGAAATCAATGGATTGCTGCTGGACCCAGTGAGCCATCGCGTCAGCGCCCATGGCAAAGCGCTGGAGATGGGCCCTACCGAGTACCGCTTACTGCAATTCTTTATGACTCACCAAGAGCGCGCCTATACCCGTAGCCAGCTGCTTGATCAGGTGTGGGGCGGCAATGTGTATGTAGAAGAGCGCACGGTGGATGTGCATATTCGCCGGTTGCGCAAAGCGCTAGGTGAAGCGCATCAGAATCTGATTCAAACAGTGCGTGGCACTGGGTATCGTTTCTCTGCTCGGGTGTAATCGTGCGTCTGTGGAGCCGTGAACTGTGGCGAATTATCTGGCTGGCTTTCCTAGGGATGTGCCTGGGATGGCTGCTAGGTTACCCCGGTTTCGGGTTAGCCGCGGGTCTAACGCTCTGTTTGGTGTATCAACTCCGCCAGCTTAGGGCGCTGTTCAAGTGGCTAACGCTCAACCCGCACGATGAGCCTCCTGCGGCAACTGGCATGTGGGGCGAGCTATTCGATCGCCTTTACCGTTACCAAAAAAGCCAGCGCATTACCCAAAGCCGGCTGCGAGCAACCCTCGCGCGTATTCAAGAATCCTCGGAAGCGATGCGTGATAGCGTCGTGATGCTGGATCGCCACGGTGATTTAGAGTGGTGGAACAGTGCCGCCACCGACATGCTAGGCCTGCAAACCGCCCATGACCGCGGTCAGCACATTACTAATCTGCTGCGCGACCCGCGTTTCATCAGCTACTTTAATGCCCGTGAGTACAGCGAGCCGCTCACGCTCACCTCGCCCATTGATGAGCGTCGCATTCTGCAGTACCAAATCACTCTGTATGGCGACGACGAGCGCTTGGTTATGGCGCGGGATATTACCCGCTTGCATCGCCTAGAGCAGATGCGCCGCGACTTCGTCGCTAACGTTTCCCATGAGCTGCGCACCCCACTCACCGTTCTTTCCGGCTATCTGGAAACCTACGGCGATCTTAAAGAGATGCTGCCACCGCGCCTGAGTAAAGGCATTGGTCAGATGGAAGAGCAGACCAAGCGTATGCAGAACCTGGTGAATGATCTACTGCTTTTGTCACGTCTGGAGATTGACCGAGGCGGCGAAGATCATCAGCCGCTTGAGGTTGGGTCGATGCTTGAGAGCATTCGCCGGGATGCGCTGGCGCTCTCGAACCAGCAGCATAGCGTTCAGGTGGCGTTGGAGTGCGAGGCGCGCCTGGTGGGCAGCGAGCAAGAACTACGCAGCGCCATCTCAAACCTAGCGTTTAACGCAGTGCGCTATACGCCTGCTGGCAGTCAGATCACGCTCCGCTGGGTTGCAATGCCCAATGGCCGCGCCTGTATTGAAGTGGATGATGATGGTGAAGGGATTGATCCGGTGCATATCCCGCGTCTTACCGAGCGCTTCTACCGCGTTGATAAAGGGCGCAGTACGGCCACTGGCGGTACTGGTCTTGGCCTTGCCATTGTTAAACACGTTCTACTGCGCCATGATGCACAGCTTCAAGTGGAGTCGTTACCCGGTGAGGGGGCGTTGTTCCGCTGTGTTTTCCCGCCCTCCCGTGTCATTAACAGCTAACACGGTGTCATACCGCTCTCCGTCTTGGCTTGCATAACTTATGTATAAATGTGCCATATTGGCATGCAAGCATGGTCAAACACCGCGCATGTGTCATATGTAGCCAACTAATCATCTACTTAAGCCAGTGCTAGAGGGTTAATCGGCATAGTGGTTATTTTTATAAGTGTCTGTATATAAATAAATTTTATTTCTATTAAGAGTTTTTGGCATATCGGCTGCAATATACTTGTCAAGGAAGATTACCGCAGGAACTGGTAAGACAAGATGTCACTCTTCCTTAAATAGCGGTATTTCACAGCGATCGAGGAGGCGGAATATGATGTCCAAGGAACTACTCAAGAAAGCTGGTATTTTAGGTGTAGCGTTTGGTCTGGTAGCAAGCCCACTGACATTTGCTCAAGAGCCTGCAGATCCGGCAGACAACATTTCTCCAGATGAGCAGCCGGTCGAAGCTCAGTCTAACGACTCAGCTATGCCGTCTGATCATGACAAGAAAAATTTAACCCATGACGAGGGTGATAACGCCAGCGACATGGAACCAAACTCCATGAGTGATGACTCGGATGCTACCTATGACAGCACCGAAGAACTCCCAGAAGAAAATAGTGGTATGTAACAAGTAACATTTCTTTGCAAAGCTGTAAAAAACTCTTACGCTTAAGGAGTGAGCAACTAGAGAGGCAAGGATGTCTCATCGCAAGGATGCTCAATGATTCAAGGAATGAATCAAAAACGATCAATACACTGGTCAGGGTAAATTCCAAGGTTGGAGCCCCGCAAAAGGATTGGAAGCCAGATGTAAGTATCGTGTAAAAGTAAGAGTTCTCAAGACCCCGCCCTGCGGGGTCTAATTTTTTGTGCCTAACACATAAACCCCAGCGAATGGCATGGCTGCCCTCTTAGCGGGGATAATGAAGCGGTTGGGCAGCAAGGCAAGTGAGTCAATTTGCGCCACTTAACCGACGCATGTGCCATTATTGCACAATATATTTGTATGAATAATGATTTTGCAGCTTTATATTGCGCGCAATTAAAAATAAATAAGTTTATGTTTTTAAAAGATATTTAATTAATTTAGTATTTTTGGCATCACTTATGCAATGCCAAGATGTAAAGTTAGCCATTAGTCGTAGGCGCTTAATTGGTTTCCACCCTATGTCGACTGGCTCAATGTTAAAGGAGTAGTAATTTATGTTTTTCAAAGAGTTAGCTAAAAAATCTGCAGTGTTAGGTGTTGCTTTTGGTTTGGTAGCAAGTCCGATGGCATTTGCCCAAACATCCATTGAACTCAACAAAGACCGCTCTGCAGGACACGATGTGATTCAGCCTAGCTCGCACAATACGTCAGGCCCGGCTCAGTACTCTGCTAGTGACTTGACCCGTAATGAAGGCGATACGCTGGACTACTCCACTTCAAGCAGCGTCAGCGATTCCAACAGCGTGGCTACCAGTAAAGCTGGCTATGATGCTAGCGAGCTGAACCGTGATGAAGGTGATGATCTTCGTTGGTAAGCGTTGATATTAATTCCACAAAAAACCCCGCTCCGGCGGGGTTTTTTGCGTATGGCTGTGTGTTCTAACGACGTGCGACAACATCTTGGGTGTCACGGTAGTGACCATCCCACATCAGCACCGCCCCCGCTACGGCGCCAGGAATTAAAAACAGATTGGCAAGCGGGATCCAGGTGACCAGCATGATCAGCCCGCCGTAGGTGAGGCTTGGCCACCAGCGGTGCGAGAGACGGCTGCGCATATCGCGAAACGTGACCTTGTTGTTATCCATCGGGTAATCAAGGTAAGTGATGGCCATCACCCAGGCGGAAAACAGTGCCCACAAGATCGGTGCCAACAGATTGAGGCCTGGTATCCAGCTGAGAATAAACAGCGCCGCCATGCGCGGCAGAATATAGCCGAGCTTGACCAGTTCGCGACCCAGTGCATCGATGGCCGTTTTAGCTAGCCCGCGATCATCCAACGGTTCCCGTCCTGTGGCTTGACGCTCGACTTTAGCGGCTAAAAAGCCGTAAAACGGCGCGGCAATCAGATGTGTCACCAGGGTGAAGGTAAAAAAGATCACCACCAAGAGGCTAACGAAGAAGAGCGGCCAGATAAGCCAAGAGAGCCACTCCAACCAGCTGGGGACCATGGTCATGGCACTGTCGAGCCAGCCATCAAAGCGGTTGAGCACCAAGCTTAGCATGCTGGCATACACGATGAGGTTGACCAGGATCGGCAGAAAAATGTAGCGCCGCAGCCCTTTTTGGTACACCAAACGTGTGCCTTGGCTCAGCGCCGTTATTGCATCCACCATGCTTGCTCCTTAAATAAAAACGCCCAGATGTGTCATCTGGGCGTATTGCAGGAGGAATTACCTGCTAGGTCAAGACTTTTTAAGCACCTTCTGATCTAAGGTGTCGGGGTCGCTGTGGCGAATATCCAGGCCCTTCACCAGGTAGACCACGTACTCTGCCAGGTTATTGGCGTGGTCGCCCACACGCTCTAGTGCCCGCAGTACCCACATGATGCTGAGGACGGAGCTA
This sequence comes from Halomonas sp. 707B3, assembly GCF_024158645.1. NCBI lineage: Bacteria > Pseudomonadati > Pseudomonadota > Gammaproteobacteria > Oceanospirillales > Halomonadaceae > Halomonas > Halomonas sp. 707B3. The sequence continues at coordinate 6,717 of NZ_JAMZBE010000026.1, read as the reverse complement.
ATAGAGCGGGAGTCTTCCATCATAAAGGTCATTAGAGAGCGCATGGCGCTGCCGTATTCGTCATCCACCGACTCATCTTCACGCACAACCTGCATGGCAAGTTCGGTATCGAAGCGGGCAAAAGCCGTCAGTGCATCGCGCAGCATTTTACGCACGTGTTCACTGATGTGACGCACTTCGACCAGGCCACGAATGCCGCCGCTGTTTTCACTCAGCAGTAGGGCGTTGCGGGCAATTTTGCTGGCCTCATCGCCAATCCGCTCAAGGTCTGAGGTGGCACGAATAACGGCCAGCACCAGACGAAGGTCCGAGGCGGCCGGCTGGCGGCGGGCCAGGACGCGAGTACACTCATCATCAATCTGCAGTTGCAGGTCGTTCACCTGGCGGTCGTTATCACGCACTTTTTCGGCCAGACGGCTGTCGCCTTCCAACAGGGCGTGAACGGCGTCTTGTACCTGTTTTTCCACCAGACCGCCCATGGCCATCAGGTGGGTTTTCAGCTCTTCCAGCTCCTGGTTGAACTGGCGAGAGATATGCTGGCTGTGGCTATCGCTCGTAATATCCATTGAGCACTCCTGACGTAACGTCGGTTGGGCCTAGGTCATGCGGCCGGTGATGTAGTTTTCAGTGCGTTGTAAACGCGGGTTGGTGAACACTTGATCCGTTGGCCCGTATTCAACGAGTTCACCTTGCTGCAAAAAAGCCGTGTAGTCGGATACCCGTGCGGCTTGCTGCATATTGTGGGTAACCAGTACCAGCGTGAGCTGGGATTTCAGGTTACGAATTAGCTCTTCAATTTTAAGCGTAGAAATAGGGTCGAGCGCCGAGGCAGGCTCATCCAATAGCAATACATCGGGCTGTACGGCCAGCGTGCGGGCAATCACTAAGCGCTGCTGCTGCCCACCGGATAACTGCCACGCGGAACGGTGCAGGCGATCTTTCACCTCATCCCACAGGGCGGCTGAGGTGAGCGCCCACTCTATAATATCGTCGCGTTTGCGCTTAGGCAGGCGCCCCTGCAGGCGCAGCCCAAACGCCACGTTTTCATAGATCGACATCGGAAACGGGTTGGGCGTTTGAAACACCATGCCCACACGGCGTCGCAGCTCGGTAACGTTCATCTGCGGGGCGTGGATGTCCTGATCTTCTAACTGGATTTGCCCATGGTGCGTCACCGACTCATTCAGGTCATGCAGCCGATTAATCGCACGCAGCAAAGTAGATTTGCCACAGCCCGACGGGCCGATGAACGCGGTGACTCGATGGCGAGGCACGTCAAGTGTTAGGTCGCGCAACGCCGTTTTCCCCGCATAAGCGAGGTGAAACTGGTTGATGCTCAAACAGCAGGTCTCGGCTGAAAATCGAGTTACCGGTGCTTGAGTTGGGTTGGCGGACGATAACGCTAGCATTCGTTCCCTCGTTGACGCCTTAAATAATGACGCAGAAATATGGCAGTTAGATTAAGCACCAGCACAATCAGCACTAACAGCAGAGCGGTGGCAAACACCAGTGGGATGGCGGCTTGGACATCTTCACCGTGAAAAGCGGTATCAAATAAATGATAGCCGAGGTGCATAAACTTGCGCTCTAGATGCAGATAGGGAAATTCGCCATCGACGGGCATTTGCGGGGCCAGTTTCGCCACGCCCACCAGCATCAGCGGGGCGACTTCCCCTGCGGCTCGAGCTACCGCCAAAATCACACCGGTGAGCATCGCGGGGGTAGCCATGGGCAGTACCACGCGGGTCAGCATCTCCAAACGGGTGGCACCCAGCGCCACTGCACCTTCCCGCTGGGCGTCGGGAATACGCGCCAGCCCCTCTTCGGTGGCTACGATGACGACCGGCAGCGTTAGCAGCGCCAGGGTCAACGATGCCCAGAGGAGGCCGCCGGTTCCAAAGGTGGGCGAGGGCAGCGCATCCTCAAAAAACCAGCTATCGATAGAGCCACCGATACCGTAAACGAAGACCCCAAGGCCAAACACCCCATAAACAATCGAGGGCACCCCCGCGAGATTGCGCACGCCGATGCGCACTAAGCGGGTTAGGCGGTTCTGGTGCGCGATTTCATTCAGATAAATGGCGGCCAGCACGCCAAACGGTGTCACGATGACCGACATTAGAATCACCATCAGCACCGTCCCGAAAATAGCAGGCCAAACGCCGCCTCCCGTATTGGCTGCACGTGGGCCTTCGCTGAGGAATTGCCAAATACGCTCACTCCAGGCGACGACTTTTTGCTCCCAGGACATGGCATTAGGCGCTTGGAAGCGCGTGATGCCTTCCAGCGGCTGGGTAATGATTTGGCCATTGGCCGCAGTGAGTCGGAGTTGTGCAATAGGGCGCTGGCTCTCGGGAAGCGTCATCGCATGAGCGACAAACGCCCAAGCGGCTTCGTCTTCAAAGCGCTGGCCCGCGCTCTCCACCTCGTCTAAGCGGCCAATAAAGTCGCCCCAGGGCGCGCGCTCTAACCGGATGAGGTCGTCGGGCACGGCGACGGTGTCGATATCGTCCAGGGCCACCCAGCGCCAGCTCTCACCGCCGATATCTCGATTGCCGGTAAAGTAGAGCCGTTCCACTCCCGCTGCATTGGGCAGTGGAGCTTCACGCACCGGTTGGCCGATTACCGTGTCACCGGAGTGCAGAGTGACCTCCTCCAGCTCCGCGGGCCAAAAGTGGCCAAGACCACGGGTGGCAAGCAGCGTCAGTAGGGTCGCCAACATCAGCAGCGACAACGCAACGCTCGCGGCACATAGCCAAGGCCACAGTAAGCTGCCCGTAGCGCGGGCACGCAGTGGACGAGATAGCCAAGCCATCAGCGGTTACCCCCTAGGCGCTGGTAGCGTTGCCGCAGCCGTTGGCGCACCACTTCGGCTAACGTATTAACCAAAAAGGTGAAGATAAACAGCGCCAGGGCGGCAAAAATCAGCAGGTGATACGTCATGCCGCCTGGGGAGGCTTCCGGTAGCTCAATGGCAATTGACGCCGACAGGGAGCGCAGCCCCTCAAAAGGGCTAGCACTGAAGAGCGCCGTATTACCGCTGGCCATCAGTACAATCATGGTTTCGCCCACGGCGCGCCCGGCACCAATCATGACCGCTGAAAAGACTCCAGGACCCGCGGTGGGGAGCGCTACTTTCCACAGCGCTTGCCAGCGGCTGGCGCCCAGTGCCTGGGCACCCTCCATCAAGTTGGCGGGCACATCAGCGAGGGCATCTTCTGCCAGCGAGTAAATGCTGGGAATCACCGCAAACCCCATGGCGATCCCCACGATCAGTGCGTTGCGGGTGGCGTAATCCAGGCCGTATTGCTGGTCGAGCATGCGGCGCAAGTCGCCGCCGAACCATGCCTGCTCCATGAGCGGTGCCAGCCATAGCGCCAGTGTGACCATGATCGCCAGCCATGGCATCAGCCAGACGCCCGCCCAGGAGAGCGGCAGCCACTGGCGCACCCTAGCGCTGGCAAGATACCAAAGCCCACCGGCCAGGCCAGCGCTCAGCGGTAGCCAAACAAGCACCAGCAGAGTGCTGGCGAGGTGCTGCTCCACCCAAGGTGCCAACAGAAGCCCGGCAATAAAGCCCACCACCACGCCGGGTATCGCTTCCATTAGCTCCAGGATAGGTTTGACTCGGCTGCGTAGTCGCTTCGACATAAATAGCGCTGAATACATGGCCGCGCCCAGTGCGATGGGCGTGGCGAACAGCATGGCGGCGAGCGCGGCTTTGAGGGTGCCCCAAGCCAATGGCGATAGCGTGTTGAGTGATAATGCGTCGCCAAACGTTAGCAGCGGCAGCGCTTCCCACACGAGAAACACGCCAATGGCAAGAATAGCTAACAGGACGCCAACACCACCGGCAGTAATCAGTCCGGTAGCAATACGGTCGTGAATAAGGCGCAGCGGCTGACGCGAAAAAGGTAGCCGTGGGGGAGTCATGTCGACATCATAAAGAAACGAGTGCCGTAGTAAAAAGTACGTACATGGCCAGAGTTATCCACCCTACGGTATGTTTATGACAGTTAGGTGACAGTTAGGTGACAGCTTAGTGATCCAGCAGAGGAGGTTGGCGCTGGGCCAGTGGCAGCGGCACAAAGCCAGCTGCTTGAACGATTTGCTGACCCTCCTCTGAGAAAATCAGTTCAATAAAGGCCTGCTCGGCAGGCGGCAGTGTGTCGCCGGGCGGCAGATTAACGTAAAGGTAGAGATCCCGTGAGAGCGGGTAGCTGTCATCTTGGATCGTTGCCACGCTTGGACTGATAGCGCTGCCTTCGTCGTTAATCAACGGCAGCGCGCGCACCATGGGGGTTACATGGTTATAGCCCGCATAGCCCATGGCGTTGGGGGACTCCCCGACAGCAGCAATCACCGCTGAAGAACCCGGGTGCTCGCTAATATCGCGGCGAAACTCACCGTTGCACAGGGCGCGATCTTGAAAGAGCCCGTGGGTGCCCGAGGCCAAGTTGCGACCATGCAGCGCAATCTTACCGTAAGGCCACTGTTCCTCAGGCAGTAAATCCTCCCAGCGGCGGATGGGGCGGAGGCCTCCGCAGTCTAGCGAAGTAGAGAAGATGGCATCGGCCTGCTCGCGGGTGAGCGATGCCAGTGGATTATGGCGGTGCACCACCAGTAGCAGTGCATCTCGGGCAACACTCAACTCGCGAGGCGGATAGCCATAACGTTCGATAAACTGCTGGCGCTCGGTGTCGGTCATGGGGCGCGACATCGGGCCAAAACGCGTGGTGCCCGCCACCAAGGCGGTCGGTGCGCTGGCGGAACCTCCGGCTTGAAACTGCAGGGTAATATCTGGGTAGCGGTGATTGAGCGCTTCCCCCCAGCGTAGCATCAGGCCCGCCATGGTGTCGGAACCAACGGCCCCTAGCGTTCCGCTGACTACGCTTGGCTGCCCCCACGCAAAAGAGCAACAAAGTAGCAGCCAGACAACCACCAAGAGGTGATGCAGCCGGTGAAGCCGCCCGCCATAGCGCATCAAACGATTGCCCTTCAAACGTCACCCCTCTTATGATTAACTGTTGGTCATCTGTTGCGATGCAGCAACGTCACGACCCTTCATACCACCTTGTATCATCACAACAATAACCCTACAAAGCGACCACCTTATGACACCATTGGACACCGACTTGGACGACATCCCCGCTCCACAAGGACAGCTCACTTTAAAGTTACTGGCTTCTCGACAAGATACCAATTTCTATGGAGATATTCCTGGCGGCTGGCTAGTCAATCAAATGGATCAAGCGGCAGAGTTGGCCGCAGGGCGCGAGGCGGGTGGTCGTACTGCAACGGTTGCCATTGAGTCGATGGATTTTCTCAGCCCCGTTCGGGTGGGTTCGATGGTCAGCGTGTATACCCAGGTACAAGAAATTGGTCATAGCTCGATCAAAATTGATGTAGAAGTGTGGGTACGGCCGCCTCACGGCCGCCATATTGAAGAGCGACAGAAAGTCACCGAAGCGCGCTTTGTGATGGTGGCATTGGATGACAATGGCCGCATTCGCGCGGTGCATAGCTAACGGCAATATTTGATTAACCGCTAAATCAGCAAAAAGGGTGCCGAAGCACCCTTTTTTATTAGCCGAGACGAGGAGAGTAGTTATGCACCTACGTTGTCGCGGCTCTTCAGGTAGGCGTATTCGCCTGCATCGCTAAACGGGCGCAGTATTTTCTGGAACGCCGAGTAGGATTCGTAAACGCGGCGAGACTCTTCATCGCTATCTACCTGGCGCTGAATGGCCTCTTTAGACGACTCGTACAGCGCGGCCATCACGTCTTCGGGGAAGGTGCGCAGCTGCACGCCGTGCTCTTCTACCAGCGTTTCCAGGGCCTGGGCGTTGCGGTAGGCAAATTCGCTGATCATCGCTAGGTTAGAAGCGCGTGCCGCTTCGCGGATCACGTCCTGCAGGTCTTCCGGCAGCGCATTCCACGCATCCAGGTTGATGGTGCCTTCAAGGACGGCAGAGGGCTCGTTCCACACTGACGTGTAGTAGTAGTCCGCCACTTGGTGCAGGCCAAAGGCTAGGTCGTTATACGGACCAACCCAGTCAGCGGCGTCTAGCGCACCGGTTTGCAGCGAGGTGAAGATTTCTGAACCGGCCATGTTCACGGTGCTCACACCGATGCCGTTCATGGCTTCACCGGCGAGACCCGGCAAGCGCAGCTTCAGGCCCTGCATATCGTCGAGGGAGTTGATCTCTTTTTTGAACCAGCCCGCCATCTGCGTGCCGGTGTTGCCCACAGCAAACGGCTTCAGATTGTGGTTGGCGTAGATCTCATCCCACAGCTCCTGGCCACCGCCGTGGTACAGCCACGCGTTCATTTCGGTGGTGGTCATGCCAAACGGCACGGCGGTAAAGAACTGGGAAGCCGCGACTTTGCCACGCCAGTAGTAAGAGGCGGAGTGACCCATCTCAGCAGTGCCAGCGGCGACGGCATCAAAGACTTCCAGTGCGGGTACCAGTTCGCCCGCACCGTGTACACGAATGCGCATACGGCCGTTGGAGAGTTGCTCCACACGACGAGCAAAGTCGTTAGCACCGGTACCGAGGGCGGGGAAATTCTTCGGCCAGGAGGTGACCATATCCCAGGTGTAGGTTTCGTTAGCGCTGGCGGTAGAAACAAAGGGGGCAGCAGCGACACCGGCGGCACCCAGGCCGGCGGTTTTCAAAAATTGGCGGCGTTGCATGGCGGGCATGACTCCGAAAT
>NZ_JAMZBE010000025.1:0-32893 GCF_024158645.1 Halomonas sp. 707B3 | reverse complement strand
GCCCAGGCAATGCCTGCGTGTATGTGGCAAGCTCAGAGTCGTTGGCGCTGCTGGAAATCATGGTGCATCTGGAAAGCTATCGGCTGCTCAACGCCTATGCGCTGCTGCGCCTGACGCTGCCAGCAGAGAGTATTTTACGCGTTGGCTTCGAAGACCTACCGGACCACTGGCAGGAAGCGCCAGCACCTGCGGAAACCGCCGACCTGGGCGATGGCTGGCTGGCAACCGGCCAGAGTTTGGCACTGGCGCTCCCCAGCGTGGTGGTGCCGAGAGAGCTTAACTACATGCTCAACCCGGCCCACCCCTTATTCGAGCAAGCCATTGCCACCGCCGAGGAACTGCCGTTCCAACCCGATCCACGGCTGTAAACCGGGTGTGGATAACTCAAACGGTCAAATGCTGCTTAATCAGCTCGTTAGATAGTTCGCTGATCTCGCCTTTGGCCACCGGGCGGCCGCGATCCATAATCACGAAGCGGTCGGCGTATTTACGGGCGAAGGGCAGCTTTTGCTCGACCAGCAGCACCGTTAAACCATCCTCTTTGATCAGTTGGCGAATCACCTGGCCGATTTGGGCGACGATATTAGGCTGAATGCCCTCGCCGGGTTCATCAAGAATCAGCAGCTTAGGCTCGATCACCAGCGCGCGGCCGATGGCGAGCTGCTGCTGTTGCCCGCCGGATAAATCGCCGCCCCGGCGGTGCTTCATCTCTTTGAGCACCGGAAACAGCTCGTAGATACGCTCGGGGATTTTTTTCAGCCCGTCGCCCCGGGCGGCCAGCCCGGTACGCAGGTTCTCCTCCACCGTCAGCAGCGGGAAGATCTGTCGCCCCTGGGGCACAAAGCCGATGCCCATGCGCGAGCGCGCTTCCACGGCTTTTTTGGTGAGTTCGATCTCACTGCCATCGCCCTGGTAGCGCAGCTGGCCGCTTTTCACCGCGACTTCGCCCATGATGGCTTTCATCAGGGTGGTTTTACCCACCCCGTTGCGGCCCATCACGCAGGTGCACTGCCCGGCGGGCACGTCTAGGTCTAAGTCCCACAGCGTATGGCTCTCGCCGTAGAACTGGTTGAGCTTTTCAATCGCCAGCATCAGGCGCTCTCCTCTTCATCCGACCCTAAATACACCTCGACCACTTTGGGGTCGTTGGAGACCTCGTCCATACTGCCTTCGGCCAGCACGCTGCCCTGGTGCAGCACGGTCACCTTGCGCGCAATCGAGCGCACAAAGCCCATGTCGTGCTCTACCACCACCACCGACTGCTTGCCAGCAAGGCCGGTGAGCAGCTCGGCGGTGCGCTCCATCTCCTGCTCGGTCATCCCGGCCACCGGCTCATCCACCAGCAGCAGGCGCGGGCGCTGCATCAGCAGCATGCCAATCTCCAGCCACTGCTTCTGGCCATGGGAGAGAATCCCGGCGGGCTGGAAGCGCAGCGCGGTCAGGCCAATGGTTTCCAGCACGTCATCAATGCGGTCTTTGATCTCCCCGGTCATGCGGGCGGTCAGCGTGGGGAAGATGCGCTTGTCGGCAGCCATCGCCAATTCCAGGTTCTCGAATACGCTGAGCGCTTCGAACACCGTGGGCTTCTGGAATTTGCGGCCAATGCCGAGGCTGGCGATTTCCGGCTCGTTCATCTGCAGCAGGTTATGGCGGCTGCCGAACCACACGCTGCCTTCGGTGGGGCGGGTTTTGCCGGTGATGATATCCATCATGGTGGTTTTACCGGCCCCGTTGGGGCCGATAATGCAGCGCAGCTCGCCGTCGTCGATGGTCAGGTTCAGGTTATTGATCGCCTTGAAGCCATCAAAGCTGACGGTGACATCTTCCATATACAGAATCGGGCCGTGGCGCACGTCGACCGGCGAGGCCTCTGGTGCCATAAAATCAAACACCCGATCCCGCGCTTTTAGCGATTGTAATAGGCTCATGCGGCGGCCTCCTTGGGTGGGTGATCATCCTCTTTACGGCGCTTTAGGTGGCCTAACAGCCCCGCTACACCTTTTGGCAGCAGCACCGTGACCAACACGAATAGCGCACCCAGGGCGAATAACCAGGCGTCGGGCATAATGCCGGTGAAGATGGTTTTGGCGTAGTTGACCAAAATCGCGCCGATCACCGCGCCGTACAGCGTGGCCCGGCCACCCAGCGCCACCCACAATACAATTTCAATCGAGAACAGCGGCGAGAATTCGCTGGGGTTAATAATGCCCACTTGCGGCACATAGAGCGCCCCGGCAAGGCCCGCCAGCATGGCCGAGACCACGAAGACAAACAGCTGGAAGCGCTCGACGCGGTAGCCAATAAAGCGCGTGCGCGCTTCGGCATCGCGAGTAGCCACACATACCCGGCCCAGTTTGCTGGTGACGATTGCCCGGCAGAGGATATAGCCCAGCGCCAGCGCCACGCCGGTGGCGATAAACAGCCCCAAGCGCGTGGCATCGCTACGCAGGTTAAAGCCCAGCAGCTCGCGGAAGTCGGTCAGGCCGTTATTGCCGCCAAAGCCCATCTCGTTGCGGAAGAAGGCCAGCATCAAGGCAAACGTGAGCGCCTGGGTAATGATCGAGAGATACACCCCCGTCACCCGTGAGCGGAAGGCCAAAAAGCCGAACACCAGCGCTAGCATCCCCGGTGCCAGTAGCACCATGGCAAAGGCGAACCAGGCCATATCGAAGCCGTGCCAGTACCAGGGCAGGCTGTCCCAGTTGAGGAACACCATAAAGTCCGGCAGTAACGGGTGGCCGTAGGTGCCGCGGTCACCGATTTGGCGCATCAAGTACATGCCCATGGCGTAGCCGCCAATGGCAAAAAACGCCCCATGGCCCAGGCTCAAGATGCCCAGGTAGCCCCATACTAAATCTACCGCGACCGCGAGCAGCGCGTAGCTTAGGTACTTGCCGAACAGGTTAACGGTGTAAGCGTTCACATGCAGCGGATGCCCCTGGGGCACCGCCAAATGCAGCACGGTGACCAGCAGCAGCGCGGCAAACAGCACGCCGAGGAAGGTCTGAGTGGCCCGCTCACCGAACGGTCGGGTGAGCCAAAACTGGCTGGATGTTGCTTGCGTCATCATGGGTTAGCCCTCCGCAGCCCGGCCCTTCTGCGGGAAGAGTCCACGCGGGCGTTTTTGAATAAACAGAATGATGAAGACCAGCACGATAATCTTGGCCAGCACCGCGCCCGCCCAGGGTTCCAGCACCTGGTTGATCACCCCCAGCGAGAGCCCTGCCACCAGCGTGCCCCACAGGTTACCCACGCCGCCGAACACCACCACCATGAACGAGTCGATGATGTAGTTCTGGCCCAGGTTGGGGCCCACGTTGGTGAGCTGGGAGAGCGCCACGCCCGCCAAGCCCGCCACGCCGGAACCCAGCGCAAAGGTCATGATATCCACGCGGGTGGCGCGAATACCCATAGAGCGCGCCATAGCGCGGTTCTGGGTAACGGCACGCACTTCAAGCCCTAAGCGGGTGCGACGCATAATCAGCATCAGCGCAGCGAACACCACCAGCGCAAAACCCAGCACAAACATCCGGTTGAGGGTCAGCGAAAGCGCGTCGTTGATGACCAGCGAGCCGCTCATCCACTCCGGCGTCACCACGGTGCGGTTGAGCGGTGAAATCACCGTACGCACCAGTTGCTGAAGAATCAGGCTGATACCGAAAGTGGCCAGCAGGGTTTCCAGCGGGCGGCCTTTGAGGAACTGGATCACGCCCCGCTCAATGGCAATGCCCACCAGCGCGGCCACCATAAAGCCCGCCGGAATCGATAGAATCAGCGCCAACCCGGGCTGGCCCGGCAGCAGTTGCTGCATCATCCAGGTGGTGTAGGCGCCTAACATCATTAGCTCGCCGTGGGCCATGTTGATCACGCCCATCACGCCAAAGGTAATCGCTAAGCCAATCGCTGCCAGCACCAGCACCGAGCCCAAGCTCAAGCCGAAATAGAGCGTTTCCAGGCCGCGGTTAATCTTGAGCTGCTGCTCAATGCCTGCCAGCGCCGTCGCTGCTGCCTCGGCAACAACAGGGTCGTCGCTATTAGCCGCACGGCCTAACGCCACGCGAGCACGCGGGTGAAGGCTGCCGGTAAGCGCCTCGACACCCGCCATCTCGCCCTGCTCGGCGCGGTAAATCGCCACCGCCTGAGCTAAGCGCGTGCGAACGTACTCATCTTCCGCGTCGGCAATCACCGGCGTCAGCGTCTCGGCCAGCTCGCCGTCCACTTCGCCCAGCAGACGGTCGGCGGAGGTACGGCGGCGCTCTACGTTAGGCGAGTAGAGGTCCACCACGGCAATGGCGCTACGTAGCTGGTTACGCAGCGCATTGTTGATGCCGATACGGTCCAGGTCGCGGCGGGACATTTCGCCCAGCGGCTCGTTGGTCAGCGCATCCGCCACCGGCCAGTCGCGGCCACGGTTCTCGAGCACCAGCACAAAGCGGCCATCGTCGGTGCGTTGTAGGCGGCCATCCAGCAGTGCCTGCAGCCAGTCGCGGGCGCGCTCGTCATCGCTTTGTAGAATAGCGGTAATGGCTTCGCCTTTATCGCGGTAGGAGTCCACATCCAGCGCGGTCAACAGCGCGAGTGCTGCTTGGTCATCGGGAGTCGAGGAGCTGCTTTGTGCCTGCGCCGACACGGCGGTGCCGAGTAGCATCAGGCACAGCAGCCCCAAGGAAAGGAAACGCCTCATGGGGTTCTTCCTTTGGTGATCAAATGGGAGAGGTAGCGTGCTCCCCTACTGCGCCATTGCGCTGGCGCAGTAGGGGACGAAAGTTACTCGGCGAGCGCTGCTTCGGCTTCTTCTGCTGCGGTGCTGCCACCACAGGAACCGTTCACAACGTTAAAGTTGCCGCACTCCATGGGCTTGCGCCAATCAGCGATCAGGTCACGGGAGCCCGGCAGGTAATCCGACCACGCATCACCGGCCACGGTAGAGGGTGTTTGCCAGACGATGTCGAACTGGCCGTTATCCTGAACTTCACCAATCAGCACCGGCTTGGTGATGTGGTGGTTAGGCATCATCGCCGCGTAACCGCCGGAGAGGTTCGGCACGGTCACGCCGATAATCGCGTCTTTCACCGTATCCACATCGGTGGTACCCGCTTTACGCACCGCTTCCGCCCACATGTTGAAGCCGATGTAGTGCGCTTCCATGGGGTCGTTGGTCACCGCCATCTCGTCACCGGTATGCTCAATCCAGGCGTCGATAAAGTCGTAGTTGGCGTCGGTATCCACGCTCATGAAGTAGTTCCAGGCGGCCAGATGGCCCACTAGCGGCCCGGTGTCGATACCGGACAGCTCCTGCTCGCCCACCGAGAAGGCAATCACCGGAATGTCGGCGGCATCGATGCCTTGGTTAGCCAGCTCGCGGTAGAACGGCACGTTGGCGTCGCCGTTAATGGTGGAGATCACGGCGGTAGGCTTGCCCTCTTCGCCAAAGCGGCGGATTTCGGAGACGATGTTCTGCCAGTCCGAGTGACCAAACGGCGTGTAGTTGACCATGATGTCTTCTTCGGCCACGCCGTGCTCATCTTTCAGGAATGCTTCCAAGATGCGGTTGGTGGTGCGCGGGTAGACGTAGTCGGTGCCGATCAGCGCGAAGCGCTCGATACCGACTTCGTTGATCAAATACTCAACGGCAGGAATGGCCTGCTGGTTAGGGGCGGCACCGGTGTAGAAGACGTTTTCAGACGACTCTTCGCCTTCGTACTGAACCGGGTAGAACAGCAGGCCATTCAGCTCTTCCACCACCGGCAGCACCGCTTTACGGGAAACGGAGGTCCAGTTGCCGAAGATCACATCCACTTCTTCCTGGGCCAGCAGTTCACGTGCGCGCTCGGCAAACAGCGGCCAGTTAGACGCGGGGTCGACCACCACGGCTTCTAGCTGACGGCCCAGCAGGCCACCGGCTTCGTTCTGCTGCTCAATGAGCATTTCCACGGTGTCTTTCAGGGTGGATTCACTGATAGCCATGGTGCCAGAGAGCGAGTGCAGAATGCCGACTTTGATAGGGTCGTCGTCTTGGGCCACCGCTTGCGCGCTGGCGCCCATCACAGCGGCGGTGATCAGGGCAGTGGCGAAACGGCTAAGGGTACGTGGGTGTGTCTTGCGCTGCAGTGTGGTCACTTGAACCTCCTTGCGCCCCTTATGGTTGGGGCTCGTGTTTGGGGTACCGCGACCAAGCGTTGTCGTTATTGAGGCGACGGGGCACTTGGTGCGTCCACTCGTGGGTCGCGAGTTACAACTCGTATTCACACGTCGCTATACACACTGCAAGGGGTGCGCCAATGTGGAACAAAGGCCACTATTAAAAATACAATCAATCACTTAGCCGTGTACAAAAAACACAACTCAGGCGGCTTGGCACCAAGATGGCGCAACGCGGCGGCTCGCATGCACGATATTCATGCACCAACACAGCGCTTTGCACCACCAGCGTAGATTCACTATAAAAAAAGCGCCCTAGCAGACGCTAGGGCGCTTTGGGGGTACCGCACTGAGCGTTAGTTAGCGGCAGTGGCCGCTTTATTACGACGCTTCTTGAGCAACGGCAGGCCCAGCGACAGCATCGCAATCACCAACAGAGAGAGCGAAATTGGCTTGTCGATAAAAGTGGTCCAATCGCCCCCGGAGATCTGCAGCGCCCGGCGCATGGACTCTTCCATGATATTACCGAGGATGAGCGCAAGGATCAGCGGCGCGGTGGGGAAGCCAAACAGGCGCATGCCCAAGCCCAGCAGACCAAAGCCCAGCAGCAGCAACAGGTCGAATACGCTGAAGCTCATGCCGTAAACGCCGATCATGCAGAAGATTAAAATCATCGACAGCAGCAGCGGGCGCGGCAGGTCGAGGATTTTAGCGATCAGCGGGATCAGCGGCAGGTTCAGTACCAGCAGGAAGATGTTGCCGATGTACATACTGGCAATCACGCCCCAGAACACATCCGGACGTTGCTCCAGCATCATGGGGCCAGGCGTCACACCCATTACCAGCAGCGCACCCAACAGAACCGCCGTGGTACCAGAGCCCGGCACACCCAGGGTTAACAGCGGCACGAAAGAGCCTGTACAGGCGGCGTTATTGGCCGCTTCCGGAGCGGCTACGCCCTTAATGTTGCCCTGACCAAAGGTGTCGCCATCTTTCGCTAGGCGCTTCTCCATGCTATAGCCCAGGAAGGAGCCAATGGTGGCGCCCGCCCCCGGCAGTACGCCGGTAAAGAAGCCCAGTACGGAACTGCGGCTAATGGGGCCAGCAATTTTCTTCACTTCACCGCGGCTCAGTTTCAGCGAGCCAATCACATTGCGCGGCACCTCTTTACCGCCGCCGCCACGCAGCAGCATGTAGAACACTTCCGCCAGGGCGAAGATACCCAGCGCCACCACCAGAAAGTCGATACCGTCGAGCAGTTGAATCGAGTTGAAGGTAAAGCGTTCAGTACCGGTTTGCGTGTCGATCCCCACAATCGAGATCATCACACCCACTACCGCCGCAATCAGGCCTTTTACCAAGGATTTATCCGACAGTGACACCACCGCCGTTAAGCCCAGCACCATCAGTGCAAAGTACTCAGCAGGGCCAAAGCTTACTGCCACTTTGGAGAGCAGCGGTGCCACCAGCATCAAAAAGATCACCGATACCGTACCGCCGATAAAGGAGGCATACGCCGCAATGGCCAGTGCCTTACCCGCCATGCCCTGCTTGGCCATCGGGTAGCCGTCAAAGGAGGTTGCCACCGTGCCCGCCACGCCGGGGGCGTTGAGCAGAATGGATGAGGTCGAGCCGCCGAAAATAGCGCCGTAATAGACCCCTGCCATCAGAATCAAACCGGAGGAGGGCTCCATGGCAAAGGTAATCGGAATCATCAGCGCCAGCGCGCTGATCGGCCCTAGGCCTGGCAGCATACCGATAATGGTACCGGCAAACACACCGGCGAAAACGTAAGCGATATTGATTGGCTCAAGCGCGATGCCAAAGCCATACATCAGATTGTTTAAGGCATCCATGGGAGTGTCTCTCGTTAAAACCCGCTAAGCGTGCGTCAGCACGCCCTGCTTAGAACGGCAGTACGCCGGTGGGTAGGTAAACATCCATTACCCGTGTCATGGTCAGGTAAAGGGCCAGTACCACACCCAGCGATGCCGCCAGGTTGACGCCGTGGCGGCGATAGCCGTAGTAGGCGGTTAAACCAACGCTTAAGAGCGTGGAAGCCAAGACAAAGCCCAGCGGCACCAGCAAAAACGCATAGGCGGCGATGGCTAACGAGGTCACGATGACACGCGCCCAGGGGGTGAACAGCAGCGGGCCGTTGGTGGCCTCATGGTCGATCTCATCGGCCCCGGCAATAGCGCTCGGCTTTTCAAAAAACAGCAGCGCCGCCAGCAGCAGCAGAGACACGCCCAATACTTTGGGGAACAGGTCGGAATCCACCGGGCGCGGTAAGGGGAACGTCGGGATTTGCCAAGCCATGGCTAAATAAGCAGCCGCCACCAGCGCCAGTACAAGCGCTAGCCACTGGTTAGTATTCAATCGGGTCATTGGGATTTCTCCGAAGGAGCCAACGCGGATGCGCTGGCCCTCGCGGTAACAGACAGAAGATCCCAGCGGCGTGGCGCCACCGGGGAATCTCTAACGGGCGCTGGCGCTTACTGGCGCAGCAGGCCCAGATCGGTCAGCACGCTGCTGAACTGCTCTTGCTGATCGTCCAGGAAGGCACCAAACGTTTCGCTATCCTGGTAGGCATCGATCCAGCCCAGCTGGTCGCTGGCTTCGCGCCATGCGTCGGTTTCGAGCATTTCAGCGAACAGCGTCTCGTAGTACTCGACCGCTTCTTCCGGCATGTCCGGGGCGCCCATCACACCGCGCCAAATATCGAAGGTGTAATCGAAGCCCTGCTCTTGGTAGGTGGGCACGTCGGCCAAGCCGCCGCCCAGACGCTCTTCAGAAGAGACGCCCAATGCGCGCAGCTGGCTGCCTTCGCCCAGTTGGCCAACGGCTTCACCGGCTCCGCCGATCACCGCTTCAATGTGGCCGCCCATCAGGTTGGTCATGGCATCGCCGCCACCGGAGAACGGAATGTAGTTCACCGCAGAGGCTTCCATTCCCGCCGCCGAGGCCAAGCCCGCCACCGAGATATGGTCCATGGAGCCTGGCGCACTGCCGCCGCCCACACTCAGGCCGGGGTTGGCTTTGAGCGCTTCGAACAGGTCTTCCAGGTTTTGGTACTCGGAGTCCGCAGCGACCAGGATGATGGAGTAGTCGGTGTTGATCCGCGCAATCGGCGTGAAATCGGTGTGGTCGTAGCGCGAAGCGCCTGCCAGCGGTACCAGGATCATCGGCGGGCTAGTGGCAAACAGTTTATGGGGGTTGCCGCTATCACGGGCGACCTGGGCCCACGCTACCGCACCGCCGCCGCCGGGTACGTTGATGGCCGCAAAACTTTCATCCGCCAAGGACTCTTGTTGAATCACGCGGGACATGGTGCGCACCAGCGTATCCCAGCCACCACCGGGGTTCGCCGGGGCAACAAATTCGATAGAACGGCTTGGGGTCCACTCTTGCGCTTGGGCAGAGGTCGTCATGGCCAGGGCAGCCATCGGCAGGGCAAGCACGGCGATGCGCTTTAAGGGTAGCGTCGTCATTGGCGTTCTCCACATTGTTATTCAAACAGTGTTGTTATTAACGTTGGCTTATTGTTAACCAAGCTTCTTCATACGCAGAGTTAATAAACGGCGCCGGGCACTCGGCTATTAACTGTGTGTGGTTACGCAGCGAACGTTAGAAGAGCGCCACCCCTAGCGGCAAGCTTATGACCATAAACGACAAATTGTTCTTTTTGTGCGTTTTGTTCATTTTGTTCACGCAGACATGCTTATAACGTTTCTAGCCACCCCTTAGCGGCGCCTAGCAGCCGATAGCGCCGTTCGGGGCGGCCCACATCGCCATACCCTAGCTCGGCGCTCACCGCCTGTTCAGCGACTAAAAACTCCAAATAGCGCCGCGTGGTTGAGCGGCTGGCGCCCATGGTGCGTGCTACCTGCATCGCGGTGAGCGAGTCGGGCGCGGCAGCCAGCGCATCCACCACCCGGCGCAGCGTTAAGCGGTCGATGCCCTTGGGTAGCGCTCGTCTGTCGGAGCGTGTGGGTTCGCTCGGGGTAACCCGGGCCAACACGTGATCCAACTCGTCCTGGCTCATCTCGGCACGGTTCGCCAGCACTTCACGCTCGCGGCGGAAGCGGGTCAACATCTGGTTCATGCGGGCCGCTTCAATGGGTTTGATCAGATAATCGAATACGCCGCCGCGCAGCGCCTCGCTAATGGTCTCCACCTCCTTGGCGGCGGTCACCATCACAATATCCACATGCACATAATCCCGGCGGATGGCCCACAGTAGCTCCAGCCCTTCAACATCCGGTAGGTAGGCATCCAGCAAAATCAGTTGAATTTCGGCGGCGTGCTGGGCCATCAGCGCCTTGGCTTCGCTGCCGTTGCGCGCCATGCCGACCACATAAAACCCGTCGCTCTGCTCAATAAAGGCGCGGTGGATATCGGCGATGCGAAAATCGTCTTCGACGACCAAAATGCCGTATTGCGTCGCAGACATGGTGTTTCCTCTTATTTATTAGCGTCGTCATTATTCGTGTCGTTATGAGGGCGCAGGCTCGGTGGCGGCCTCGGCGCATAGCGAGCGGTCCAGCACGGCAATAAAGCACGCGCCGCCCAGTTCGCTCTCTTCCAGCGTCACTGCGCCCCCGTGCTGGCGGCACAGCCGCGCCACCAGGGCCAGCCCTATGCCCCGATGCTTGCCGGTTTTGGTGGAAAATCCTTCGGCAAAAATCGACTCCGCATGCTCGGCGGGCACCCCGGCACCGTTATCTTCCACTTCAATAAGTAGCTGCTCGCCCAGGTCGGTGAAAAACAGCCGCACAGTGGGCTGGTCGCCGTGAGGGCCGTTGAGCGCGGCGTGGCAGGCGTTATCCAGTAAGTTACCCACCACGCTCATCATGACCTCTTGGCCGGTGGGCGTTAGCGGGCAGGAGAGCGAGCTCTGCTCGTCGATTTCTAACGTAACGCCCAGCTCGCGGGCGCGGGTGAGTTTGCCCAGCAGCGTGCCGCTCAATACCGCATCCGCCACGTGGCGCATTAAAAAGCTCATTTGCGCCTGGGCGCGCTCGGTTTCCTGATGAATCAGCGCCAGCGCTTCGTCGATACGCTGCAACTGCAACAGGCCGGAGATGGTGTAGAGCTTGTTGGAGAACTCGTGGGCCTGGGCGCGCAGCATATCCACATCGCGGCTGGCCTGGGTAAGCGCCTGGGAGAGGTCGATAATTTCCCGGCGGCTACGGAAGGTGGCTACGGCCCCTTCTATCTCGCCTTCATGCAGAATGGGCACGCGGTTTACCACCACCGGGTGATCTCCCAGCCACATCTCCTGGTCAAACTCCTGCTCGCCATGCTTCAAGACTTCCAGCAGCCGCGAGTTGGGCACCACCTCACGGATAGGCTGCCCCAACAGCACGTGCTCATCCGGCAGCTCTAAAAAGCGCCGCGCCTGCTGGTTCACCAAGGTGATATGACCATCCCGATTCACGGCGAGAATGCCTTCGTGAATCGACTGCAGAATGGCCTCTTTCTCCATTGCCAAACGGGCGATTTCGTAAGGCTCTAACCCTAGGATGATCTTTTTAAGGTGCTGTGATAGCCAGTAAGCCCCGGCAAATCCGAGCATGATCATCAACGCGACGAGCGCCCAGCCGAGGCTGGTGTAGCGGGCCACATCCATATCGACGCGGTCGAGCATAAAGCCCACTGAGACCACCCCGATAATATTGCCCTCTTCGTCCCATATCGGCGTTTTGCCGCGCATGGCCGTGCCCAGCGTGCCGGTGGCTTCGGAAACATACGACTGGCCATAGATAAGCGCCTGGTCGTTATCGCCGCCCACCATGGGCTGGCCGATACGCTCGGGCACAGGGTGGGAGTAGCGGATCGATTGGGCATTACCCACCACCACGTAGCGCGCGCCGGTCTCCTGACGCACTCGTTCGGCAAGGGTCTGAATAATGGCGGAGGGGTCAGGAGAGGAAAAAGCGTTTACAATCTGCGGCATCCCGGCCACGGTTTTGGCCACAGCCAGTGCCCGCTCGCCCATTTGGTGGGTGATGATCTCGGCTTTGCGGTGGTTCAAATAGGTGCCCTGGGCCAGCAACATGCCCGATAACAGTAGCCCCACCAGCATCATTACCTGTAGGCGAAAACTGCGCTTATACCAGCGGCGCTTGGCGCGGGTGCGGCGCCAGCGCTGCAATTCGGCCAGCGTTCTAGGGCGGGGGGCGGTCATAACGGAACTCACAATGCGCGACAGCGTCATTATGGCACGCAGCGCCAAGCGGCGTTAGTCGTTGCGCTTTCACCTCACTTTGCTTATATAGCAGCCACTTACTGAACCCAAGAGCTCAAGGAGGAGTGTCGTGCGACATTTGCTACGCTCACTGGTATTCACTAGCAGCGCACTTTGGGCGACCGGCGTTGCGGCCTCGCCGTTCTATGCGCCGCCGCCTCCGAAAGAGGACACCCCCGAATTTAGCGGCGATGCGGAGCTTGGTTTTACCCATCTTTCTGGCAACACCGACAGCCAAACCCTGATCGGCAAGACCCGCCTGACCTGGCTAACGGGGCAGTTGACCCATTCGCTACGCGGTGAAGTGCGTAATGTGAGTAAGGATGGCGAAACCAGCGCGGAGCAGTACTTATTGGCCGGGCGGGAGCGCTATGACTTTAGCGGGCCGCACTATCTCTTCGGCTTTGCCCGCTGGGAGAAGGACCGCTTTGCCGGTTACGACCAGCAGCTCTCAGTGATTGGCGGCTATGGGCGGCAGCTGTTGGAAAATAAGCAACATACGCTCTCATTAGAAGCGGGGCCGGGTTATCGCAATGACCGCCTGCGAAAAGAAGATAACCAGCAGTTGGCCGTGGCCTATACCGCGCTGGACTACCGCTACCGATTCTCTAATTACGCTGATATTGCCCAGGAGATGTCGGTAGAGTACACCGATGCAAACACCACCGGCCGTTCGCTAACGGCGCTTACCGCCCGTCTTAACGCTAGGCTGTCGCTGCGCCTCTCTTATGAAGTGAAGCACAACTCACAACCCCCAGAGGATGCCAGCGAGCGCACTGATACCACGACCAGCGCCTCGCTGCTGTATCGCTGGTAGCACCATCATGGTGCTACCCACGCCGATTAGAAGTGAAATTTAACCAGTGCACTCACCGCGCTTTCCGTATCCATAACGCTGTCGGAAAGGCCATATTTATGGTGCCAGTAGGAGTACTCAATCCCTGCGTAGAGCACTCCTGGACGGCCACGGTAGTGCCCTAAGTCTAATTTTAGCTGTGGGTTGAAATGAAACTCTGCGTCATGGTCCGATGCCGACGTTGAGTAGTCGATATAGCCATCAAACAGAAAACGCGATGCACCCACCTCAAACGGCGCACCCCAGGTGAGCGTCATTTGCAGATCATCGGCGATTTCACTGTTATTGACGTAGTAGAACGTGCTGTTGAAGTACGTTGTGCCTGGCACGTCCCAGGCGAAGCTCACGCCTGTCAGAATGTTGGTAGCATTGGTGCCGCCGCCAAATTCATAGGTTCCTGCTAGCGACACATCTTTCAGCGCGCCCCGCTGCAAATCGACGCCACTTAGCCAGCCAAGGCTGAGCGTTGGGGAGAATTCGCCATACAGATCGTCGTCACCATCGGCTTTACCTCGCCCTTGGTTACGATCCACAAACAAAAAAGTGCCGCCCCAGTCGTGTGCCGTCACGTTTTCAAAGGTGACATAGGTATCGGTGCGCTCATTACGCCCAAACGCTTGGTACTGATCGCTATATAGCAGCGAGATACTTGAGTCTGAAAATAGTTTTTCAGCCGAGGCAAGCGGTGATATCAACATGGCAGCGGCTAAACTAGCGATGGGTAAATATTTCATTGGGTCCCCTTATTGTTCAACACTGGCTATGCCAGCAAATTCAGTTAAACCGCAGCGGTACTTCGCCGCTACGGCGTTTCTTTTCTCAACTACGGTGTGCCCAGGCAGTCATACGCTTTTCTAATTGGGCAAACAGTTCGTACATCACCATGGCCATCGCGCTGATCACCAGCAGCCCGGCAAATACCAGCCCCATACGCATTTGCGAACCAGCGCTCATCATCAGGTAGCCGATGCCCTGGTTAGAGGCGACGGTTTCCGATACGACGGTGCCCACAAACGCTAGGGTGATGGCGATTTTCAACGAGGCAAAAAAGTACGGCAGCGAACGCGGCAGCCCTACTTTCAAAAGCACATCCATGCGCCGCGCACCCAGTACTCGCAGCACGTCTTCCATTTCTGGCTCCAGGGTTGCCAGCCCTGTGGCCACATTCACGACAATGGGAAAAAAGCAGATTAAAAAGGCAGTGAGAATCGCAGGTACCGAACCGATACCAAACCAGACCACCAGAATTGGCACAAAGGCCACTTTAGGAATGGCATTAAACCCCACCAGCAGCGGGTAGCAGGCGTTATACAAAAAGCGCGACGAGCCGATGATAAAGCCCAGCACTAACCCGACCGCCACTCCCAACCCAAAGCCGATCAGCGTGGTCCAGAAGGTTTGCCAAGAGTGCTGACCAATGGGGCCTGCATAGGTAATCAACGCCTGCGCGGTTTCCAAGGCGCTGGGGAAGATAAAGCTCGGTACGTTAAATAGCCGCACCGTGACTTCCCAGATAATCACCAGCGCCACCACCGCGATCCAGGGCGCCAGACGCTCAATCAGTTTGCTATTTACGGTCATAAAAAATGCCTTAATGGTGCCGACGCAGAGAGTCATCGATCAGGTGCTACGCACTTCGCCAATCTGGGCGCGTAGTTCCTGCACCAGATCAATAAAGGGTTTTTCGTAGGTGGTCTCCAACGCTCGGGGGCGAGGCAGCTCAATGGTGCGGCGCTCAATCACGCGACCAGGGCGGCGGCTCATCACGTAGACGGTATCGGCTAAGAACGCGGCTTCACGCAGGTCGTGGGTTACCAGCACCACGGTAAATCGCTGGGCTTCCCATAAATCCCGCAGCACGCACCACAGCTCTTCGCGTGTAAACGCATCCAGCGCGCCAAACGGTTCATCCAACATCAGCAGACGCGGCTGGTGGATCAGCGCCCGGCAAATGGACGCCCGCTGCTGCATACCGCCTGATAGCTGCCAAGGGTATTTATTCTCATGCTCGGCGAGCCCGACGGTTTTCAGCAGTGAGCGCGCCCAGCCCACAAACTCCTCGCGACGCTTACGAAACTGCCGACGGTAGGGCTCAACAATTTCCAGCGGCAGCAGCACGTTATCCAGCGTGGTACGCCAGGGCAGCAGGTTGGCATTCTGAAACGCCATACCGGAGATTTTCAGTGGTCCGGTGACCGGCGCGCCATCTACGCTGACACTCCCTTGGGTAGGTGCGTGCAGGCCCGTGCATAACTTCATAAAGGTGGATTTACCGCACCCGGATGGCCCCACGAAGGCGACAAACTCGCCCTCGCGGATGGAGAGATTAATATCCTCAATGGCGTTGCCTGTGCCGTCATAGGCCAGGCTCACATCATCAAAGCGGACAAACGCTGCCGACATTACTCAGTCTCCGGCAGCAGCATGCGCTCATCGACGGGCGGTAAGAAACGGGAGTCGAAGACTTGGCTGGGTGATGGCAGTGTGGGTAGGTCGTAGGCCTTAGCCACTAGCGCAACAGCATCCCGTAGGCGCTCATCGTCCACTCCCCCCACGCCATACTCGCGGGCATCTGGGGTGTCTACCACGCTTTCCAGGGCCAGCTTCAGACGGCGGGTTTCCATTTCAACGTCAATCAAGCTATCGCGCTCGCGCACGTACTCAATCGCCGCTTCGGGATCATCCAAGGTGTCGCCCAGGGCGCGGTTAAACGCCCGCAAAAAGCCTTGCACGGCCTCAGGGTTCTCGTTGGCGAAGGACTCGCTAACAATGATGGCATTGCCGTAAAGCGGGACCCCATACTCGGGGAACGGCATGATGGTGAGCTCCTCTTCGCTCATTCCCCGCTCTTCCAGGTTCAGCAGGCTGGTGAAGTAGAAGCCGGTAATGGCATCTACATCACCTCGGGTAAGCAGTGTTTCGCGCAGCGTAGGGTCGACGTTTTGCCACTCCACCGCATCGGCCGCTAGATCATTGGCCGCTGCAAAAATACCCCAAGCGCGGTAGCCGGTATCAAAGGCAGGGGCAGCGATGGTTTTGCCTGCTAAGTCAGCGGGCGTCTCAATCCCGCTATCCTTACGAGCAAAAACGGCGGCAGGCGTACCATCGTATACAATATAGACGCCGCTAATACCGGGGCCATCGGGGTTCTCGGCTAGGAATTCCACTAGCGCATTAAGGTCACCAAAGCCCATCTCATAGGCACCCGAGGCCACTCGGTTAATCGCGCCTGCTGACCCGCTGCCGGAATCAATTTGTACATCAAGGCCTTCTTCAGCAAAGTAGCCGCGGGATTCAGCCAACAGAAAGGGGGCGGAAGGCCCTTCAAAGCGCCAATCTAACTGGAAGCGGATGGTTGTCTCTTCCGCCTGACCGACCCCAGGCAACCATAAAAGAGCCGTCGCCCCCACTAATGCAACGCGTTTTAATCCCGGAAAAACCGCTGTTGAAGCATTCATAGCAAGCACACCTTGTATACAAAATTGTGCTACGTACCAAGCATGAATGCTGCCAATCTTTTACAACTATAATTATCTCAATACGTTAATAAGCATTGATAGATAATACTTAGGAAGATATCGCCGTCTATCGCCTTATCTTCCCAAGCCAACATGCCTTATGGAGGTGCGTAGACATAACCATATGCACCAAATAGCAACTTTTTTAGACTTTCGTCTATACACCACGTATACTATGCGCAGTTTCCTGTCCTCGCGCCATTCATTGAATGGCGCTTTTTTTTGCTTTGAAAACCTGTGGCCAGCGGCGTTAAGTCGGCTCCCTCTTGGGTTTATTAAGCTAAAGGTTCTACTCCCGCTCTTTCCTGCAACCTCCCATTCCAAATAGGTGCTCTTCATGAACCAACCTGCTCAACGCGCCGAGGAGCCCTCGCGGTTTTCCCTCGGTGACCCTATTGTGCTGGTGCTTAGCATCGGCTTCATCGTGGCATTTCTGGCGCTTTCGTTTTACGACATTGACCTAGTCGCCAATTCCATCAGCGCAGGCTTTGCCTGGACCGCGCTGGTGCTGGGCAGCTATTTCCAGCTGCTGCTTCTGCTGACGTTTTTTATCGCCATTGGCGTGGCGTTAACGCCTGCGGCAAAAGCTAAGATCGGCAATCTCGATGCACCAGAAATGAGCACCTTTAAGTGGCTCTCCATCATTCTATGTACGCTGTTAGCCGGTGGTGGGGTGTTTTTTGCCGCAGGCGAGCCGGTGTACCACTTTGTGGTCACCCCACCCGCCTTTGATACCGAAGCGGGCACCGCTGAAGCGGTATCCGGCGCGCTGGCGCAGTCGTTTATGCACTGGGGCTTTATGGCCTGGGCGGTGCTGGGCTCGCTCACCGCCGTGGTGCTGGCACATGCGCACTACGTGAAAGGCCAACCGCTGCAGCCGCGCGCATTGCTCTACCCGATTTTTGGTGAACGCTTGATGCGTGGCCCGCTGGGCGGCTTAGTGGATGCCTGCTGCGTGATTGCCTTAGTGGCAGGCACGGTAGGCCCCATCGGCTTTTTGGCAACTCAGGTGAGCTTTGGCCTGCATGAGCTGTTTGGCCTGCCGGAAGGCTACACCGGGCAACTGATGATTCTGGCCGTACTGGGCACTATTTATGTGCTCTCTTCGATGAGCGGGGTGCATAAAGGCATCCAACTGCTGAGCCGCTTCAACGTACTGCTGGCGTTAGCAATCGGCGCCGTGATTATCGTGTTCGGCCCCACGCTGTTTTTGGTGAACACCTACGTTTCCAGCATGGGCGCGTATGTCAGCGAGTTTTTCACCATGGCCACGATGACCGCTGAAACCGCCCCGGCGTGGTGGATGCAGTGGTGGACGGTGTTCTTCTTTGCTTGGTTTATCGGCTATACACCGCTGATGGCGATTTTCGTGGCGCGCATTTCACGGGGCCGCAGCATTCGTGAAATGATTCTGGCGGTTGCCGTACTCGCCCCGATCGCCACCACTGTATGGTTTACGCTACTGGGCGGCTCCGGCATTTACTATCAGTTGACCGGGGTAATTGACCTGACCGAAGCGCTCAATAACTTCCAGTTTGACGTGGCGACTCTCACGGTGGCTCAAGCGTTGCCCGGCGGCACCTGGATGGCACTGGCGATTCTGCTGCTGACCACGATTTTTGTGGCCACCACCGGCGACTCCATGAGCTACGCGATTGCCGTTGTCGGCGCAGGCCATGATGACCCGAGCCCTTACATGCGCGCTTTTTGGGGCATTGCGATGGCCCTGATGGCGGCCGTGCTGCTGTATATGGGTGCAGGTCAAATTGGCGCGCTGCAGCAGTTTATCGTGATTACCGCGATCCCGGTGTCGCTGATTCTGCTGCCCTCGCTGTGGAACGGCCCGCAGGCGGCTTACGCCATGGCGCGTGAACAGGGCATCATCGACTAACGATGATCGGCCACTTCTAACTACAGCCCTTCCAACAGCCGCAGAATCATCTGCGGCTGTTGGTTCACCCGGGTCAGCATCGCGATACCCACCTGCTGAAGCAGTTGGGCGCGAATAAGATTGGAGACTTCTTGCGCGTAGTCGGCGTCTTGAATACGCGACTGGGCGGCGGAGGTGTTAATGATGCTGGTGTTGAGCCCGTCAATGACGCTCTCGAAGCGGTTCTGCACCGCGCCTAAATAGCTGCGCTGGCGGTCGACCTGCTTCATGGCTTCATCCACGACATCCATCGGCTTGGGCGTGGCCGAACCATCATCTAATACGCTGAAGTTATCCAACCCCAGCGCCTGACGCCCCATCGCCGAAAAGCTCACGCCAATCACATCCCCGGCGTTGGCTCCTACCTGAATATTGAGCGTTTTATCGCTCTCGATCAGCTTAATGCCGTTAAAGTTGCTCTGCTCAGCGACGCGGTCAATCTCTTCCAGCCGTTGGTCGATCTCTAACTGAATAGACGCCCGATCTTCTGAGGAATTGGTGCCGTTGAGCGCCTGAACGCTGAGTTCGCGGATGCGCTGAAGGCTATCGTTGATCAGGTCCAACGAGCCTTCTGCGGTTTGCACCATAGAGATACCGTCGTTGGTATTGCGGATCGCCTGGTTCATACCGCGAATTTGTGCGCCCATGCGATTGGCAATCGCCTGGCCTGCCGGGTCATCCTTGGCGCTATTAATACGCAGCCCAGACGACAGACGCTCCATGGAGGTCTGCATTGCTTGCTGGCTACTGCGTAGATTATTCATCACCAGTAGCGACGTGATATTAGTCGCAAGGCTGATCACGGGCGTGACCTCGGAAGTGAACGCAAACAGTGCGGAGGTAGCGTGAATATCGGCCTATCTTTAGAAAACGTGAGCCCTGCCCCGTAAAACTTTCCCAGTCGCTACTCTTTTTTCAGTTCGGTCTCTTCAGTACGGCTAGCACTTCGTCCACCGGCCCCCGAACATAGTCGTGATGAAAGTAGCCATCGTCGACCACCTCGCCATCCCAGGCCACAATGTCTAAGTCCATGGTCCGGGGGCCAGATTTGATCGGCCCGCGAACACGGCCTAAGCGATGCTCAACCTCTTTTAGGTAGGCTTTAAAGTCGCACAGCTCAAGCGTAGTGCGCACCACCAGGGCGGCATTTAAGAAGTCTGGCTGCTGCTGAAAGCCTACCGGGGCAGTGCGCACCGCTTCGGAGCGGGCCAGCAGTTCGCATTCACTGCTCAAAATCTCAAGGGCTTGGGCAAAGTGATGCTCTGGCTCAATATTGGTTCCTAGCGAGATAACGCACTCGTGTTGAGCCGACGCGGGCGAGGGGGTTGGCGTTACGGGTGACGACCTTAATGACATAACTATATCCCAATATAAGAGGCTGGATGACTAACGGCTGGTGAGCCGATGACCTAGCCCACACCGTTTTAGCGTATAGGAATCAATCGGCGCCCCAATAGAGTAGACGGTTAAGCATTCTGTTCAAGCTCTGTACAAGTTATTGACAAACGCTGCGCTCACGCAGAGAGTCTTTTTGATTACCATGACAACGTTAGTTAACAAACACTACCTGCTGCGAGGGATAAAGCAATGGATACACCTGCTGCACTTGTAACCGGCGGCGCCACGCGCCTGGGCCGCTATTTTGCTGAAGCGCTAGCCGATAAGGGCTTTGATATCGCGTTACACGTGAATAGCTCCCGGGGGGAAGCAGAGGAAGTGGCAGACGCAATTCGCGGCAAGGGTCGTGAGTGCGAGATTCTGCCCTGCAACTTTTTAGAGGATTCGCTAGAAGAATTAATCACCCAAGCTAAAACGCGTTTTCCTGGGTTGAACGTGCTGCTCAATAGCGCCTCAGCTTATGAACCAGCGCCGATCGCCCGTACCGATATGGCCATGCTGGAGACCCAGTTTCGGGTCAATATGTTCACGCCGCTGCTACTCACACGCCATTTTGCCGAGGCGGTAGAGCACGGTCAGGTGATCAACATCATCGACAACAAGGTGGCCTATCACCAATATCCGTATGCGGCGTACCTGCTCTCCAAGAAAAGCCTAGCTGAGATGACCCGTATGGCAGCGCTGGAGTTTGCTCCGCGCCTACGGATTAACGGTATCGCCCCCGGGGTAGTGCTGCCCGCCTCCCAGCGTACCAACGACTATATCCAGTGGCGCATCGAAGGCATTCCGGTCAATCACCAAGGCAACCCAGCACACCTTGTACAAGCATTGCACTATTTGCTGGATAATGCCTTTGTGGCCGGGCAAGTGCTATTTGTAGACGGCGGCGAATCGATCAACCTAGAGGGTCGCCACTCCGAAAACTACCCTGGCGAGCGGCGCGACTGACCCAACGCAATGAGGCCGCCCGAAGGCGGCCTCATTGGCTTACCTAAGCGTACGCTTAGGTTTCATCCACATCATCATGGTCCGGCTTATGGTGATCCGGTTCATGCTCAAGTGAGGCTTCGCTACGCTCTGCAAGCGGCGCCGTGTCGGTGCGCTTTCTTTCCGCTTTCGCTTCCAGAATGCGCACGTTGGCAGGCGGTGTCTTGCCGCCTTTGGTTTCGCCAAAGTAGAGCGTGGTATGCGGGAACGGAATCTCGATACCCGCCGCGTCAAAGCGCAGTTTCACTAGGCGGTTGTAGGCACGACCTACAGCCCACTGGTCGCCCGGCGTGGTTTTAATGACCACACGAATGTTCACCGAGCTGTCGGCCAGGGCGGTAACCCCTGCCACGGTCAGATCCGCCAGCAGCTGTTTGCCATGCTCTTCGCTGGCCTTGAGATCTTCAAAGGCGAGCTGCAGCTGCTCGATGGCATCATCGATGCTCTCGTTGTAGCCAATGCCATACTCGCCTACATGGTTACCGTACTCGCGCATGTAGTTAGAGACGGTATCCACACTGGAGAACGGCACAATGTGATAAGTACCGGAGAGGTCGCGGATACCCACCGAGCGAATACTCAAGCGCTCTGCGGTACCGGTAATACCCCCTACGGTCACCACATCGCCGGTATTCATCGCGTTTTCCACCTGAATGAATACCCCGGTAATCACATCCTGCACCAGCTTCTGGGCACCAAAACCAATCGCCAGACCCAGCACACCAGCACCAGCAATCAGCGGTCCGATGTTGATGCCAATTTCCGACAGCACGATCATGCCGGTGATGGTCACCATGGCAATGGCCAGCGCATTACGGAACAGGCTCAGCAGCGTTTTGGCACGGGCAGAGGGTTCGCCGTGACCGGTTTCCGGGTTGAGCTTGTGCTCGATCAGGCTTGCCAAGCCCAGCCATATGCCCAGCGACACAATCAGGATCACTGCTACGCTGATCAGGTTACCCACCAGATTGGCACCGCGCTCGGAGGCGTACCAGGCGGCCAGGTCAAAGGCGCCCCAAGCATCCAGCACCACCATGATCACCGCAACGACGATCACCGTGCGCAGCACGCGAAGCGCGTTGGGCACGTAGCTGTTCAACCGGACTTCCAGCAGCGGCAGCTTACGGCGCAGGTCATCGGAGAGTTGAATACGACGACCAATGGTCTGTGTCAGGAACGCAGACAGCAGCAGGCCCACGACCACGGCGCCGAGCGTCTTCAACGTCGCAAAGAGGACAAAGGGCAGCGCATCACCCGGACGGGTAAGCGTCAGCACAAACACCATTAAGAAATAGATCAGCGCGAACAGGTGCCACGTGCGGGCAAACAGCTGCAGCGATACACGGCTGGCGGTCAGCGTAGAGCGCGTGCCCATCTGATTCAGGTTATCGCGCAGCCGCACACGGTTTTTGAGCACCACGCCCACCGCATAAATAAACGCCAGCAGCATAATCAGCGTGCCGACCGCTTGCCCCAGAGAGGCCGCGATATAGAAGTTGACCAATGGCACCACCACCATCAGGCCATAGCCCACCATACCAATTAGGCGTGCCAGCCAGCGGTTCCAGTAGGAGGCTTCTTGGGCCGAGATCGGCAGCAGGCGCAGGCCTTCATAGCGCGAAGAGAACAGCATCCGCACGCCAGCTTTCAATAGCTCAATGATCAGGAAAGCATTTAAAAACAGCGATGCGCGGGTGGATAACTCACCGGTCTCTCCCACCGCAAAGGTCGCAATCAGGTTACCGCCGACGTACGCCAGCGCCACCAGCAGCACATCCAGCACCGCGGCAATCGCCACGCAGAGCACTAAACGCAGCACCGGCGTTAAGCCACTGCCCTGCTGCGACCAGCTGCTAATCTTGGTAAACAGCGACTTCGCCAAGCGGCGGAACACCATAAAGAGCGCAAAGGTGGCCACAATCACGATGCCAAGATTAATGGCAGCACTGATAAACGCTGCCATATCAAAGCTACTGCCTGTGCCCTGGCCAGTGAACATGTTGCCGACAATCGCCGCTGCCTGCTCAATCTGGCCGCCCACATCACCGACGACACGGCTGGTAAGCTCAGCCAACTGTCGGGGCAACGAGACATCTTCCGGGGCCACATTGCCACCTGCTGCGGCCGCTTCCGGCGAGAGCTCGGCAGCAACGCCAGCTGGCAGTTCGGAGGCCTGATTGCGCAACAGCTCAATCAGCTCCTGGCGAGCCTGCTCATCTTCCAGCAGATCCGCCAGCGCCGTATAAGAGGGCTGCTCTTCCGTGGCAGGCGCTTCACTCTCAGCGCCCAGCGTGGTTTGCGCCATGGCTGGCCCCGCCAGCATGGCGAACAGCGTCAGCATCCAGACGCTTAGCCAGGGTAGTAAACGTAGTGACGACACACCATAACCTCCCTTTGGGTGAATATTTGCAATCCTGCGACTCGCTAACGCTAAGATCTAACGTATTAAAGTTAAACACAGAATTGTGCATCCGCTAAGAGTGCAAGCTTTGTATAACGTTGGCTAGCGTAACATGCCTCAATGAAAGTGACGTTAACGCGCCTGCTTTTGGTGCACCAATGAAACCGAGTGAAGGTAATTGCCGGTTATTGGCAGTAAGGCGCCAACCATTGATGGGCCAGCGCAATCAGCAGCCCATAGCGGGCACCTTTTGCCAGCACAATCCACAGTAGCGCCCGCCACCAGGCAAGGCGCATCACCCCAGCCAGCACGGTGAGCGGGTCGCCAATCACAGGTAACCAGGAGAGTAATAGGCTCGCCTCGCCAAAGCGGTGATACCAGCGCTCGGCACGGGCAAGTCCTTGGGGAGATGCAGGAAACCAGCGGCGATGTTGAAATTGGCGAGCGTAGCGGCCAAGAGCCACGTTGATCAAACTGCCCAGCGTGTTGCCAGCCGTCGCCACAACCCACAGCACCAGCGCAGGCTCACCAACACACCATAGCCGCGCCAGCCACACTTCCGAGCCACCAGGCAGCAGGGTGGCGCTGGCTAGCGCCACCCAAAACAGGCTGAACACGATACGCGCCCTCTAACGTTTAACGGGGCAACTGGCCACCGAGCTGCTGGGTAATTTCGTCGGCTATTTGACGCACCAGCGCCCCCAGTACCAGCAGGCGCTCTTCGGGAATACGCGCCATGGGGCCCGAGACGGAAATAGCCGCCAACGGCGTGGCGTGCTCGTCGAAAATGCAGGCCGCCACGCAGTGCAGGCCAATGGCATGCTCTTCCCGGTCGCAGGCAAAGCCTTGGGCGCGAATGGCGGCCATTTCCGCCTGCAGTGAATCCGTTTGATAGAGGGTATTTTCAGTGACACGGGCCAGCTCGTAGCCGCCTTCTAACAGCGCGCTGCGCTCCTCCTCGCTCATCCACGCCAGCAGCGCCTTGCCCACGCCGGAGGCGTGAAGCGGCGCACGGGACCCCAGCCGCGTAATCATACGCATCATCTGCGGGGATTCGTTTTGAGCCAGGAAGACCGCCGTGGCGCCATCGCGGATACCCAGGTTCGCCGTTTCGCCGGTTTCTGCGGTTAAGCGGCGCAAAAACGGGCGGCTTTTGGCCACCACGTCGCGAGCTTCAAGGAAACTGTTACCAATGCGGAAGGTTTTGACGTCGATGCGCCACAGGCCCTGCTCGCTCTCTTGGGTGACAAAGCCTTGGCTTTGCAGCGCCTGCAGCAGGCGGTGAGTGGTGGAAGGGGCAAGGTCAGCCATCTCCGCCAGCTCTGAAAGCGCAAGGCCCAGGGGGCTGGCGGACAAATATTCGAGTAGCGTGAGGCCGCGTACTAACGATTGGCTATGCCCACCGCTGGCTTTGGTGGCTCCTGCCGGACGTCCGACTGACCTGCGCTTGGCTTCACTCACCTGACGTTCTCCTGAAGGCGCTTAATGGCGTAAAAAACCAGCAGGATAACGCGCTGTAGGGGCCGCTGTCGCGTTTACGGAAACAAATTCCACCAATGACTAGCGGTATGTACTAGCGGTGACGCCAGTTCGGCGGGCGCTTCTCGATAAAGGCATCAATGCCCTCAGCCACGTCGTCGGCCAGCATATTGCAGGCCATGGTTTCTCCCGCAAAGGCGTAAGCCTCTTCCAGTGGCATCGCCAACTGTCGAGCAAACATAGCTTTGCCGGTGCGCACGGCA
Source organism: Halomonas sp. 707B3 (assembly GCF_024158645.1). Taxonomy (NCBI): domain Bacteria; kingdom Pseudomonadati; phylum Pseudomonadota; class Gammaproteobacteria; order Oceanospirillales; family Halomonadaceae; genus Halomonas; species Halomonas sp. 707B3. The sequence continues at coordinate 7,670 of NZ_JAMZBE010000025.1, read as the reverse complement.
ACGGCGCTTTTCGCACAGATGCTCGATGTCAGCGCTGCCACGGCACCATCAAGCTCACTCTCTTCCGCTACACGATTGATCAGCCCCCACTCGGCGGCAGTGTCTGCGCTGATAAACTCGCCGGTCAGAAGCATCTCCATGGCGCGCTTACGGGGCAAGTTGCGCGAAAGCGCCACGGCCGGGGTCGAGCAAAACAGCCCCACGTTGATTCCGGAAACCGCAAAGCGGGCGCTGCTGGCGGCAACGGCGAGATCGCAGCTGGCGACGAGCTGGCAGCCCGCGGCGGTGGCAATGCCCTGCACTTTAGCGATCACTGGCACAGGCAGGCTGACGATGCTTTGCATCACTTTGCCGCAGCGCTCGAACAGCGCTTGGTAGTAGGCTTTTTCCGGGTTCGCGCGCATCTGCTTTAAGTCATGGCCTGCGCAGAAGGCTTTACCATTGGCCGCCAAAACCACGCAGCGCACGTGCTCATCTTGGGCAATGTTATCCAACGCCGCTTGCAGCGCTTCCAGCATCGTTTCTGACAGCGCATTGAAACGCTCGGGCTGATTGAGGGTAAGCGTGACGACGCCCGCATGGGAGGTTCGCAGCAGGCAATCGCGAGAGTCAGTAACGGGGGAGGACGACATGGCTGGCTCCTGAGCAGTGGTTGCTGCTCAGTCTAGCGCTTGCTTGGCACATTGAGCGCAAGCTAAGACCAAAGTGGCCTCCTGCAAAACAGAAGGCCACTGATGATTACGCTTTCTCGCGAGTGACTTGGCGATGGTTATAGCCCAGCGGATGAGGCTCACCACGGGCTTTGGCCAGCTCAATCTGGCGCTGACGCTCGCGGGCGGCGGCGCGGGTTTTCTCGGGCAGCGAGTCGATACAGTGGGGGCAGCTGATGCCCGGTTCATAAGCCGACGACTGCATATCTTCCTGGGAGATCGGCATCCGGCAGGCGTGGCACTGCTCGTGCTCGCCTTCGGTGAGGTCGTGGCGCACGGTGACCCGGTTATCGAACACGAAGCACTCGCCGCGCCATAAAGACTTCTCTTCCGGCACTTTTTCCAGGTAGTTCAGCACGCCACCTTTCAGGTGGTAGACCTCTTCGAAGCCCTCTTTCAGCATAAAGCTGGAGGCTTTCTCGCAGCGGATGCCGCCGGTACAAAACATGGCGACTTTTTTATGCTGCTCCGGGTTGTAGTGCTCGCGCACGTACTCTGGAAACTCGCGGAAAGTAGTCGTTTTCGGGTCCACCGCGCCTTCAAAGCTGCCAATCGCCACTTCGTAGTCATTGCGAGTATCGATCACCAGCACTTCGGGGTCGGAGATCACGTCGTTCCAATTCTCTGGCTCTACGTAGGTGCCCACGGTGTCGTTGGGGTCGATGCCCGGCACGCCCAGCGTAACGATCTCTTTTTTCAGTTTGACCTTGGTGCGGTAGAACGGCGGCTCGTCGCAAAATGACTCTTTGTGGTCGATATCACTTAAACGTGGGTCGGCGGTGAGCCAAGCCAGCAGCGTGTCGATGCCTTCGCGGCTACCGGCCACGGTACCGTTGATGCCCTCTTTGGCCAGCAACAGCGTGCCTTTCACGTCATTATCGACCATGGTTTGGCGCAGCGGCTCGCGCAGGGCTTCAAAGTCGTTCAGGGTGACAAATTTATACAGCGCTGCCACCACAACGGGCGCAGTGGGAGATGGGGTCGTCATGGAGTGCTCCTGGTAGTCGCCCTCGCAAGGGGCGGACCGGGTCAATAAAGGCGCGCATGATAACAAAAAGCCCGCCGTGGGTGCATCTCGGCGTGTTTGACTCAGATCAACGACACCGCCAATCGTCGATTATTTCGACGACATCATTGAGAAAGCTTCACCCCACGTCACGCGCACTCGGTCGTATAGTAGGCGGCAACTTAACTCAGTGATGAGGTGCTTTTCATGAAGATTCGTCGTTCCAACGAGCGGGGCTACGCGGACCACGGCTGGCTGCGCTCTTACCACACGTTTTCGTTCGCCAATTACATGGACCCCAACCACATGGGCTTCCGCGCGCTGCGGGTGATCAACGAAGACCGTGTGGCCCCCGGCCACGGCTTTGGCGCCCACCCCCACCGGGATATGGAAATTATCTCCTACGTGCTCGATGGCGAGATGGAGCACAAGGACAACATGGGCAATGGCGAAGTGATGCGCCCCGGCGATGTGCAGCGCATGTCCGCAGGCACGGGCGTACTGCACAGCGAGTTCAACCACTCTCAAGAAAACGGGCTGCACTTTCTGCAAATCTGGATCGAAACCGCCCAGCGTGGCATTCAGCCCAGCTACGAGCAGAAGCACTTCCCCACCGCCGAGCGGCAGGGCCAGTGGCGCTTGGTGCTCTCCCCAGATGGTCGTGATGGCTCGGTGAGCGTGAATCAGGATGTCAATCTTTACGCCAGCCTGCTGGGTGCAGGTGATCAGGTGACGGCTCCGCCTTCTCGATATGCATGGCTGCATGTGGTGAAGGGGGCTGTCGAGGTCAACGGTGAGGCGCTCGCCACTGGCGACGCCGCTGCGTTCACCCCCGATGAGCCGTTTGAGCTGACGTGCACCGATGCTAGTGAAGTGCTGCTGTTTGATTTGGCCTAACAGCACCTGCATAGCAAGTGGTATAACGCAAAACGGCCCCGTTGGGGCCGTTTTGGTAACAAGCGCTGGCTAGCTATTTGCTTAGCTATTTTGCGCCGAATAGAGCACGCGAATCTTCAGCGTGTGCTCTACTTGCTTCAGCGCTTCCAGCGCCTGCGGGCCGTAGGCTTTGTCGACATCAATCACCACGTAACCGACCTTATCGTTGGTCTGCAGATACTGGCCAGAAATGTTGATGCCGTTTTCTGACAGCACGCGGTTGATCTGAGAAAGCACGCCGGGCACGTTGTCGTGAATGTGCAGCAAACGGTGCTTGTCCGGGTGCGCAGGCAGCGCCACTTCGGGGAAGTTGACCGACGTGACCGTGGTGCCGTTGTCCGAATAAGTGATCAGCTTTTCGGATACCTCGATACCGATGTTCTCCTGAGCTTCCAGGGTAGAACCACCGATATGCGGCGTCAGAATCACGTTATCCAGGCCGCGCAGCGGGCTTTGGAACTCTTCATCGTTGCCTTTCGGCTCGACCGGGAAGACATCAATAGCTGCGCCGTTCAGCTTGCCCGCTTTAATGGCATCCGCCAGCGGCTCGATTTCCACCACGCTGCCACGGGCGGCGTTGATCAGGATAGCGCCATCCTTCATGGCAGCGATCTCTTTCGCGCCAATCATCCAGCGGGTAGAGGCCATATCCGGTACGTGCAGGCTGACCACATCCGCGCGGCCCAACAACTCCTCCAGGCTGCTGACCTGGTTGGCGTTCCCCATGCCCAGCTTGGTGATCACATCGTAGTAAATCACGTTGAAACCGAGTGATTCCGCCAAGACAGAGAGCTGTGCGCCGATGCTGCCGTAACCCACGATACCGAGGGTTTTACCACGCGCTTCGTGGGAGTTTTTCGCCGACTTCAGCCAGCCGCCCTGGTGCGCGCGAGCATTTTTCTCGGGAATACCGCGCAGCAGCATAATGGCTTCTGCCAGTACCAGCTCCGCCACCGAGCGGGTGTTGGAGTAAGGCGCATTAAATACCGCGATACCGCGCTTGAGCGCCGCATCCAGGTCAACTTGGTTGGTACCGATACAGAAACAGCCAACGCTTACTAACTTCTCGGCCGCCTCAAACACGCGCTCAGTTAGCTGAGTGCGGGAACGGATGCCGATAAAGTGAACATCACGAATCTTCTCGATCAGCGACTCTTCATCCAGCGAAGTCGGCAGATGTTCGATGTTCTCGTAACCTGCGTTGTGAAAATTGTCCACCGCACTTTGGTGGACGCCCTCGAGTAGCAGGATCTTGATCTTGCTCTTTTCCAGGGACGTTTTGGCCATGGCTGAATCAACCTCTATGGTCGGCGGCATGCGCCGTGTATCGGTTCACGGGAGGCCCGTATGGTAGCACAGCCGCTTGCGCTCCCGGTGTCTTGGCGTGATGAAAAGTGTGCGCTTTCAAGATGAACAGAGTGCAAGTCGAACAATCAACCCATAGGGAGGGCAGACGCCACCCCCTCGCCTCGGTGTATACTGTGCGTTTATTTAACAGCATCCGCAGCCACACTCGTCGCCCTTGCTGATACCAGGGCGCCCGGAAAACGGTAGGCATTGCCCAATGAGCGACACCACACCCCCACAAGATTTTGCCGCAACGGTTGCCCAGCTAGAGACCATTGTGGAACGCCTGGAGTCCGGCGAACTCTCATTGGAAGATGCGCTGACCGCTTTTGAGCAGGGCGTTCGACTGACCCGCGATGCCCAGCAGCGCCTCGATAGCGCTGAGCTAAAAGTACGGGCACTGAGCGAAGACCCCGACGGTAAACTGGAAGTCGCCCCGTTTGCAGGTGCCCCGGATGCTGGCAACGACAGCGAGGAGACGCCGCCATGGTGACCGCCCACGCCTCCCGACTAGCCACGCTGCGCCATGCCAGCAGCACCCGAGTGGATGCCACGCTGGCCGCGCTATTCGATGCACGCCCAGCGGTAGATGAGCGTTTAGAGGCGGCCATGCGCCACGGGCTTTTGGTAGGCGGCAAACGTTTGCGCCCACTGCTGGTCTATTTAGCGGGTCAAGCCCTTGGGGCAAGTGACGACGCCCTGGATGCTCCCGCGGCGGCCATCGAGCTGATTCACGCCTACTCGCTGATTCACGACGACCTGCCCGCCATGGATGATGACGACCTGCGCCGCGGCCAGCCCACGGTGCATAAAGCTTTTGATGAGGCGACGGCTATTTTAGCGGGCGATGCCTTGCAAGCCCTGGCGTTTGAAGTGCTGGCCAGCCGCCCGCACCCGCGCCTGGGCCAGCTAGTCACCACGCTGGCGGTCGCCTCTGGCCGCGATGGCATGGTGGCTGGCCAAGCGCTGGATTTAGCCGCCGTGGGAGGCCACCCGGACGCCGAAGCGATGGCGCACATGCACGCCCATAAAACCGGCGCGCTGATCGTGGCGGCCGTGCGTTTGGGCGGCCTGGTCGCGGTGGAAGAGGACGACCCGCGCCTAGCAGCGCTAATTCGCTACGCCCGCGCCATTGGTCTAGCCTTCCAGATTCATGACGACATCCTGGATGTGACGGGTGACACCGCCACGCTGGGCAAAATTTCCGGCGCTGACGCCGCCCGTGCCAAGCCTACTTACCCAAGCTTACTGGGGCTGGCGGGGGCGCAGCGCAAAGCGAACACGCTTATTGACGAGGCCATTGCCGCCCTCGCCCCGTTAGGCGAGCAGGCCGCACCCCTGGCCGATCTTGCCCACTATATGATCGAGCGCGACCACTAACACATGCCTATGAAGCTGTTCGACGAGATACCCCGCGAGCGCCCGGCGACGCCACTGCTCGACTCTTTTGACCATCCCGCTGCGTTGCGGGCCATGAATGCTAAACAGCTCGCCCAGCTAGCGGATGAGCTGCGCGCCTACCTGCTCTACAGCGTTGGCGTGACAGGTGGCCACTTTGGCGCAGGCCTGGGCGTTGTTGAGCTCAGCGTCGCGCTGCACCACGCCTTTCACACGCCGAAAGACCGCTTGGTGTGGGACGTGGGTCATCAAGCCTACCCGCATAAAATCCTCACCGGGCGACGCGATGCCATGCTGAGCATTCGCCAGCACGGCGGCCTGGCCGCGTTTCCCCGCCGGGCAGAGTCCGAGTACGACACCTTTGGCGTTGGCCACTCCAGCACTTCCATTTCTGCAGCGCTGGGCATGGCCCTGGCCGCCCAGGCGCAAAACGACCCGCGCAAGGTCTGCGCCATCATCGGCGACGGCGCGCTCACCGCAGGGATGGCGTTTGAAGCGCTGGCCCACGCGGGCCACGTGAATGCCAATATGCTGGTAGTGCTGAACGACAACGAGATGTCGATCTCCGAAAACGTCGGCGGAATTGCCACGTATTTAGCACGTGTGCTCTCCAGCAAGCCCTACCTCAAAATGCGCGAAGAGGGCAAAAAGGTGCTATCCCACCTGCCCGGCGCCCTGGAGCTTGCCAAGCGTACCGAAGAGCACATGAAGGGCATGGTCAGCCCCGCCACGCTGTTTGAGGAGATGGGTTTCCACTACGTTGGTCCCATCGACGGCCACGACTTAGAGGCGCTGACTCAAACGCTGCGTAACCTGCGCGACCAGAAAGGCCCGCAGTTCCTGCATATCAAAACGGTCAAAGGGAAAGGCTTCCTGCCCGCCGAAGCCGACCAGATTGGCTATCACGCGATTACTAAGCTGGAAAAAACCACCACGACCGTCAGCGCTCCGCTGGTGAAGCAAGCAGCGGCCCCCAAAAGCGTTGCGAAGAAAAAATACTGCAACGTGTTTGGCGACTGGCTATGTGATATGGCCGCCGCCGACTCACGCCTCATGGGCATTACCCCCGCCATGGGCGAAGGCTCGGATCTGATTCGCTTCTCGCAAACCTATCCCGAGCGTTACTTCGACGTCGCCATTGCTGAACAGCACGCGGTCACGCTGGCCGCCGGTATGGCCTGCGAAGGCATGAAGCCAGTGGTGGCGATCTACTCCACCTTCTTGCAGCGCGGCTACGACCAGCTGATTCATGACGTGGCGGTACAGGAGTTAGATGTCACCTTCGCCATCGACCGGGCAGGCCTAGTGGGCGAAGACGGTCCCACCCACCACGGCAGCATGGACCTTTCGTTCCTGCGCTGTGTGCCGGGCATGGTGATTCTCGCCCCGTCGGATGAAGCCGAATGCCGCGCCATGCTCAGCGCTGCCTACCACCATTCTGGCCCGGCTGCCGTGCGCTACCCCCGTGGCACCGGCCCCGGCGCGGTGATTCCTGAGCACCTAGAGCCGCTGACCATCGGCGAAGCCCAGGTGCGCCGCGAGAGCACCAGCGACGGTGTGCGCATTGCGCTGCTGGCGTTTGGCAGCGTCAATAGCGCCGCCGCCGAAGTGGCTGAAAAGCTCAACGCCACCCACATCAACATGCGTTCGGTGAAACCACTGGACCGCGACGCTGTGCTCCACGCAGCGGACGAGCATGAACTGCTGGTCACCCTGGAAGAGAACGTTATTGCGGGTGGTGCGGGTAGCGCGGTGAACGAGCTGCTCAACGCGGAAGGCGTTCAGGTGGAAGTGCTGAACTTAGGCTTGCCGGACGCCTTTGTGGAACACGGCACCCCCGCCGAGCTATTGCGCGACTGCGGCCTGGACGCTGAAGGCATCGAGCGCGCTATTCGCGCCCGGCTGCCGTAACCTCCGCGTGTGAACCACGCGTTTTTAACCTGTTGAGATGTCTATGTTATTTCTAATTATTGTGTTTGGTTTGATTGGCCTTGCCGTCGGTGGCCCCATTGGCTTACTCGTAGGTGGCGGCCTTGGCTGGTGGCTGGGTCGGCGCATCAGCCGTCGCTTGAACGCTGCCCGTGTTCAAATTCAAGAAGGCTTTTTGGAATCAATCTTCTCCGTGATGGGCTGTCTCTGTCAGGCCGACGGCAAAGTCACCGAGGGCGAGCTAGACGTTGCCGAAAAGCTCTTCGATCAAATGCGCCTTCAGGGCGAGCACCGCGCCAAAGCTCGCGCCGCCTTTGACCGGGGCCGCGCGGCTGACTTCAACC
>NZ_JAMZBE010000024.1:0-34398 GCF_024158645.1 Halomonas sp. 707B3 | reverse complement strand
CTTCAGCATCGTGACGCCTGCGATGCCGTGCGCGCCGCCGCCCGCCAAGCGGGTATCGAAGAGCGCGAAGTGCTGGATGTGGAGCCCAACTTTGCCTGGGGGCGGCTCCTGGAAACCGCGAGCAACCTCTCGCTGTTTGCCACCAACAAACTGTTGGAGCTGCGTTTGGGCAATCAAAAGCTGGGGCAGGAAGGCAGCAAGGCGCTTGCTCAATATGCGGAAATGATGGATGGCAGCGACGACCTGCTATTGGTCAGCATGGGCAAAGTCGATGCCAAGCAGCAGAAAAGCGCCTGGTTCAAAGCCTTAGATAAACAGGGAATTTTTGTTCCCGTATGGCCGGTAGATGCCTCAAGGCTTGGCTATTGGCTTCGCGACAGAGCCTCTCACCATGGCCTGCAGATTGATTTGGAAGCGGCACGGTTGCTGGGTGAGCGTACCGAAGGCAACCTGTTGGCGGCTGATCAAGAGCTGCAAAAGCTGGCGTTGATCTACCCGGCTAACACCCGGCTCAACGTCGAACATATTGCCCAAGGTGTGGAAGACAGCACCCGCTTTGATGTATTCAATCTGGCGGATGCCTGCTTGAAGGGCGAACCCAGCCGTGCCTCGCGGATTGTGAACGGCCTAAAAAGCGAAGGCGTCGAAGCGCCGATTGTACTGTGGGCGCTCACCCGCGAGCTGCGCACTCTGCTGTCGTTGCATCAGCATTTGGATCAGGGCCAGAGCTTTGAGCACGCCTGTAAAACCCAAAAGCCGATGATTTTTGATAAACGTCGCCCGTCCTATCAAAAAGCCATTAGCCGCCTTTCCATGAAGCGTTTACACAAACTGCTACTAATGGCCCAGCGCCTGGATTTAGCGGTGAAAGGGGCATCTGCCGTGCCGCTATGGCCGGGGCTGCACGACCTCGCCATGACCATGGCAGGGGCAAAAGGCATCCTGGCGGAAACGCCCTGGACCTATCGCATTAGTGCAAATAATTAGCACTTTGCATTTTCGTCTTAAAACACTCGCTGTTTGTTTCTATACTAATCACTCAAGCTACTCATAGCTTGCTCCCCGATAAGTCTAAGGATGAAGACAATGAAAACAGTGCGTGCTTACCTCTCGACCCTTTTGATTGCTGCGTTAGTGTTTGCCAGCCTGCCCGTTGTGGCGGCCCCTACCGCCCCGCAAGGCATGGATCTGGTATCAACGCAGTCTGTTTTAGCAGGCGACCGTGCCGGTGCGGACCGCGAGCGTATCAATGAAATCCTCGCCCGTGCCGATGTGCAAGATCAACTGCTAAAGCAGGGTGTTAATCCTGCTGACGTTGAAGCGCGTGTGGCGGCCCTGAGCGATGCCGAAGCCCAGCAAATGGCGCAGCAGCTTGAGCAGTTGCCCGCCGGTGCTGGTGTGATTGGTGCGCTGTTCGCGGTATTTGTGATTCTGCTGGTAACGGACATTCTCGGTTTAACCGATGTTTACCCGTTCACACGCTAATTCATCCGCGATGATGAACCGTTATGTTAACGCCCGCACTGCGGGCGTTTTACTGTTAAGCCTGCTGCTTCTACTGCTAACCGGCTGCGCACGCAGCCCGGTACTGCTTGAAAGCACCAAAGCGAGCCTGACGCCGCAAACCGAGCTTACCGAGGTGCCGTTTTTCGCCCAAACGGAATACCAGTGCGGCCCAGCTACCTTGGCCATGGTGCTCAATCACGAAGGCGTCGATGCTAGCTTAGACGAGCTGATTCCTCAGGTTTTTTTGCCAGGGCGTGACGGCAGCGTTCAGCCAGAAATGCTGGCCACCGTGCGCCGCTACGAGCAGTTGGCGATTCCTATTCGCGGCACCATGGATGCACTGCTCACTCACTTGGAAGCTGGCGACCCGGTGGTAGTGATGCAGAACCTTGCCCTGCCCGCTTTCCCCATGTGGCACTACGCGGTGGCAATTGGCTTTGATCTGCCTAACGAGACGCTTGTTCTGCGCAGCGGTGAAATCGAGCGGCACACCCTGTCGTTTAGCCGTTTTGATGCTACGTGGGCACGTACTGAGCGCTGGGGGTTTGTGGTCAGCGAGCCGGGCAGTCTGCCGGAGGGCGTGACCGCCCGCAACGCCTTGGAAGCGATTAGCGCCTTTGAAGAGCAGCATGGGCCTGCAAAAACGCTCAGCAGTTGGCAGGCGTTTGGCGAACGCTTCCCCGCCAACCCGTTGGGGCAGTTCGCGTTAGGCAATGCGCTTTACGCAGCAGAACAACCCCAGGCAGCGTTAGATGCGTTTGAAGCCGCTACCCAACTAGACCCCGCCATGGGGGCCGCATGGCTTAACCTAGCCATCTTGCAGCTTCAGCAAGAGAATAGCGACGCCGCCAGGAAGTCACTAAGCCAAGCTGCTTCACTAGAAGGAGAATGGCAGCCCCGCGCCCAGCAGCTGTTGGAATCGCTATAAGGTATGGCTAACGGAAGGGGATGGTTATAAACACGAAGGGGGCATAGCGCCCCCTTTTTGTGGCCGCTTAAAAGACGCGGTTTAAGCCGTTTTGCGCCGCCACCCGGTAAGCTTCTGCCATGGTCGGGTAGTTGAAGGTGGTGTTCACGAAGTACTTCAGGGTATTCGCTTCGCCCTTCTGCTGCATAATCGCCTGACCGATGTGCAGAATCTCGGAGGCTTGGTCGCCAAAACAGTGGATACCCAGAATCTCTAGCGTATCTTGATGGAACAGAATTTTCAGCATGCCCACCGTGTCGCCGGTGATTTGGGCGCGAGCGGTATCTTTAAAGAACGCCTTGCCCACTTCATAGGGCACTTTGGCTTCAGTCAACTCACGCTCGTTGGGGCCAAAAGAGCTAATTTCCGGGATGGTGTAGATACCAGTCGGGACATCGCTGACAAAGCGGTACTCTTTTTCCAGCAGCTCGTTACAGGAGTTTAGGCCCTGATCGTAGGCGGCACTGGCCAAGCTTGGCCAACCAATGACGTCGCCCGCCGCGTAAATATGCGGAATCGAGGTGCGGTAGTGCTCATCCACGCTGAGCTGGCCCCGGCCATTCGCTTCCAGGCCGATGTTCTCCAGCCCTAAGCTGTCGGTGTTACCAGTACGGCCGTTGGCCCATAGGAATGCATCGGCACGGATTTTCTTACCGGATTTCAGGCGTACCACTACGCCTGCTTCATCACCCTCGACACTCTCGTACTCTTCGTTATGACGAATCAGCACGCCGTGCTTGCGTAGGTGATAAGAGAGCGCATCACTGATCTCATCGTCCAGGAACGACAGCAGGCTATCCCGGTTGTTGATCAGATCTACCTTCACGCCAAGCCCCGAGAAGATGGACGCGTATTCACAACCGATAACGCCCGCGCCGAAAATTACCAGCGTACGCGGCGTGTGGGACAGGCTCAGGATGGTATCGGAGCAGTAGATACGCGGGTGGCGGAAGTTGATATCTGCCGGGCGATAAGGGCGCGAACCGGTGGCAATAACGATTTTCTTAGCCACTAGCTCTTCCATGCCCTCTTGGCGGTCGCGCACTACAACGGTGTGCTCGTCTTTGAAGCGGGCGACGCCGTGGAACAGGTCAATGCGGTTACGCGCATAAAAAGTGGTGCGCATTTCAACCTGTTTGTCGATGGTACCGCGCGAGCGCTCCATCACTTTTGGGAAGGAGAACCAGCGGGGCTCACCGATATCGCGGAACATGCGGTTGGTGTTAAACGCCATGATCTGCTTTACCTGATGGCGCAGCGCTTTCGAAGGAATGGTGCCCCAGTGGGTGCAGTTACCGCCTACCTGGGCCTGTTTCTCAATTATCGCCACCCGCATACCGTGCTTAGCAGCATTAATAGCAGCGCTTTCTCCGGCGGGGCCGGTACCGATCACCACGACATCGTAATTGTGAACCGCCATACGGTTTGGATCTCCTTGTTCCCTGACATCATCAATTCATTAGCGCATACGTAAACGCCCGCGGTTAAGCGAGCGTTTGATGTTATTTAACGCGTAGTAGCATCAGCGGTTAGCGGCGCGTTGCATCGTAACCTAAGTCGGCGCCACGGCTTTCATCACTACGGCGCCGTACGCTACCGCGTTTGCGGTTCTCTTCTTCGCATACTTCGTCTTTACCGCCGCAGATATCGCAGCCATCCTTCATGCCGATTTGATTAAGCCCACCGCAGGAGCCTGCAATGGGTTTACGCCCCATCAGCACGCCAACGGCCATCGCGCCCATAATCAGCGCCATAAACCCGAATACCAGTAGCCAAATTGCCATGTTGTCCTCCTAGCATTACGTTAGGTATCTCACCTGCCGACAATACTTGTGCCGATAAGTGCCTTAAAAATCTACCGCCCATTGTACCTCAGCCACCGCAAAATGATCAGGCATTGGGCGTTTTTCAGCACGGATACTTCGCATCTACCAACAAAACGGTAAACAAAAACAAACGGGGCTAGCCCAAAGGCTAGCCCCGCTTCTAACGTTCGCTGATGCGATATTAGCCGCCGAAGTCATCCAGCAGGATGTTTTCCGGCTCAACGCCCATATCAAGCAGTAGCTTAATAACAGAGGCGTTCATCATGGGCGGTCCACACATGTAGAACTCACAATCTTCAGGTGCCGGATGGTCCTTCAGATAGTTTTCGTACAGCACGTTGTGGATGAAGCCCGTCGGGCCTTCCCAGTTATCTTCCGGCTGCGGATCGGAGAGTGCCAAGTGCCACTCAAAGTTCGGGAACTCTTCCGCCAGCTGGTCGTACTCTTCGTTGTAGAAGGTCTCACGCCAGGAGCGCGCACCGTACCAGAACGAAATTTTACGAGTCGACTTCAGACGCTTGAGCTGGTCAAAGATATGGCTACGCATTGGCGCCATACCCGCACCACCACCGATGAAGACCATTTCAGCGTCGGTGTCTTTGGCGAAGAACTCACCAAACGGCCCCATCACCGTTACCTTGTCACCCGGCTTCAGGTTGAAGACGTAGGTGGACATCAGGCCCGGCGGATGACTGCTGCCAGGAGGCGGAGTTGCGATACGAATGTTGAACTTGAGGAGGCCTTTCTCTTCCGGATAGTTCGCCATGGAGTAGGCGCGGATGACTTCCTCGTTGCTCTTGTGGGAAATGTTGAATAGGCCAAACTTCTCCCAGTCGCCACGGTACTCTTCTTCGATATCGAAGTCAGAGAACTTGATGTCGTAAGGCGGCGCTACCAGCTGTACATAACCACCGGCGCGGAAGGCAACTTCTTCACCTTCAGGCAGCTTCAAGTTCAGCTCTTTGATGAAGGTCGCCACGTTCGGGTTGGCGGTTACTTCGGTTTCCCACTTCTTAACGCCGAAGACTTCTTCCGGCACTTCTACTTTCATGTCCTGCTTCACAGGAACCTGACAAGAGAGGCGCCAGCCTTCTTTCTTCTCACGCATGGTGAAGTGCGACTCTTCAGTCGGCAGAATAGAACCGCCGCCCTCTTCTACTCGGCACTTACACTGGGCGCAGGAACCACCGCCACCACAGGCAGAAGAAAGGAAAATACCGTTGGCCGCCAGGGTGTTCAAAAGCTTGCCGCCGGCCTGGGTCTTCAGGGTGTGCTCAGGGTCGCCGTTGACTTCAATGGTCACGTCCCCGCTACTCACTAGCTTGCTGCGCGCTGCCAGAATGATCGCCGTTAAGCTAATAACGATGACCGTGAACATGACAACACCGAGCAAGATGACAGATGTATCAACCATGTCGGTTTCCTATTGCTGAAGGTTTTCTGTACCTCGGCAGCCTAGGCTGCCGAGAAAACCGGCTCCGATTAAAGCTGAATGCCAGAGAAGGACATAAAGCCCAGTGACATTAAGCCAACGGTGATAAACGTGATGCCAAGGCCCTGCAGACCGCCCGGCACGTCGCTGTACTTCAGCTTTTCACGAATACCCGCCAGAGCAGCGATTGCTAGCGCCCAACCGGTACCAGCGCCGAAGCCATATACCACGGCCTCACCGAAGTTATAGCTACGCTCTACCATGAACAGTACGCCACCCAGGATGGCGCAGTTTACGGTGATCAGCGGTAGGAAAACGCCCAGCGCGTTGTAAAGCGACGGTACGTACTTATCAAGGAACATCTCCATGATCTGTACCAGTGCCGCGATAACACCGATGTAAGAGAGCAGACCCAGGAATGACAGGTCGATATTCTCAGCACCGCTAATGCCGGTCCAGGTCAGCGCCCCTTCCTGCAGCAGGTAAGTGAATACCAGGTTGTTGACCGGAACCGTGATCGTCAGTACGACGATAACCGCAATCCCAAGGCCAATCGCAGAGGACACCTTCTTGGATACCGCAAGGAACGTACACATGCCCAGGAAGAAGGCTAGTGCCATGTTCTCAACAAATACCGAAGCAACGAAAAGGCTTAGATAATGTTCCATGTTACACGGCCTCCTTCGGCTTGGTGTTGTGCTTCATCTTGAACTCGTTCTCTTCTACCTGCTCGGGGTTGACAGAGCGCAGTACCCAGATCAACAGACCGATGATGAAGAAGGCAGAAGGCGGCAGCAGCAGCAGGCCGTTCGGCACGTACCAGCCGCCGTTCTGAATGGTCGGCAGTACAGTGAAGCCGAAGATACTACCAGCACCCAACAGTTCACGAACGAAACCTACCACCATCAGAACGAAACCGTAGCCCAAACCGTTACCGATACCGTCCAGGAATGACAGGCCCGGCGTGTTGGACATCGCGAAACCTTCCGCGCGGCCCATCACGATGCAGTTAGTGATGATCAGACCTACGAAAACCGACAGCTGCTTAGACATTTCGTAAGCATAGGCTTTGAGGATCTGGTCAACCACGATCACCAGCGAGGCAATGATGGTCATCTGAACAATGATACGGATCGAGGACGGAATATGGTTCCGAATCAGCGATACGAACAAGTTCGAGAAGGAAGTTACAAAAATTACCGCCAACGCCATTACCAGCGAAACGCTCATGCTGGTGGTGACCGCCAACGCAGAACAGATCCCCAAGATTTGCAGTGCAATGGGGTTGTTCTTAAAAATCGGCGCCGTTAAAACGCCTTTTGCATTTACATCCGCCATGATCAGGCCCCCTCAACATCGTCGAAGTCAGTCTCGGTGTCTTCGGCGTCTGATGGCTCGGTACCGCTGCGGAATTTAGCCAGGTAAGGAGCAAAGCCCTCTTCACTCAGCCAGAACTGCAGCATGTTGGTCACGCCGTTACTGGTCAGCGTAGCACCGGAAAGCGCATCGACTTCGTGCTCGTTACTTGCACCGCCTTTGGTCAGGTGGATTTCCGGTGAAAGGTCGCCCTCTTCACTGTAAACCTCCTTACCTTCCCACAGGGCTTGCCAGCGCGGGTTGTTTACCTCAGCACCCAGACCCGGCGTTTCGCTGTGGTCGTAGTACGTGATACTGACGATGGTGTTGCCATCCCCTTCAACAGAGAGGAAGCCCATCATGCGGCCCCACAGGCCCTGCCCACGAATAGGCAGAACAATCTGGTCGGGGTTTTCAGCATCGCCCACGAGATAAACGGTGGCGTAGTTTTCAACCCGCGCCAAACCTGCGATATCACGGTCGCCAGACAACGTGCGGCCAGTAGCTGGGTCGCGCGCTGCTTCAAAACCATCGAAGGTACTGGGGTCAAACTGGTCAGTGTATTCACCGGTTTCCAGTTCAACAACGCGGGCAGTAATCTGGCTGCTGAACGCTTCTTCCACATCCATACCCGGCTCGTAAAGACGCGCCACATTAAGGATGTTGGTTTTGCGGTCCAGCTCCTGATTGAGCTGCTGCGCTGGGCGTAGTGCGACGGCCGCCGTCGAAACGATGACCGAGCACACGATGCACAGCGAGAACGCTACGATCAGGACTTTCTTGATGGAGTTATTACCTTGTGCCATTAGGCAGTCTCCTCGGCCGGTGTACCAGTGCGCTTGAGACGGCGCTTCACATTGGCCTGGACGAAGAAGTGGTCAATCAGCGGCGCAAACAGGTTGGCGAATAGAATGGCCAGCATAATGCCTTCCGGGAACGCCGGGTTTACCACGCGGATTAGAACGGTCATCACACCGATCAGCGCGCCAAATACCAAACGGCCTTGGTTGGTCATGGAAGCGGACACAGGGTCAGTCGCCATAAACACCATACCGAAGGCAAACCCACCAATGACGAGGTGCCAGTACCACGGCATCGCGAACATGGGGTTGGTTTCAGAACCGATCAGGTTGAACAGCGTGCTGGTAATCACCATACCCAGGAATACACCCAGCATGATGCGCCAGTTGGCAATCTTGGTCCACAGCAGTACGGCAGCACCGATCAGGATGGCCAGCGTCGATACTTCGCCAACAGAGCCAGGGATAAAGCCTAGGAAGGCATCCCACCAGCTGTAAGCGTTAGTCAGCGCAGTCATACCGTCTTGGAACGCCATAGAAAGCGCAGTAGCACCGGTGTAGCCGTCGGCTGCTACCCATACTGCGTCACCGGAAATTTGCGCCGGATAAGCAAAGTAGAGGAACGCACGGCCAGTCAGCGCCGGGTTAAGGAAATTCTTACCGGTACCACCGAAGATCTCCTTACCAATCACGACACCGAAGGTAATACCTAATGCTACCTGCCATAGCGGAATAGTAGCTGGCAGAATCAACGCAAACAGCACGGAAGTCACGAAGAAGCCTTCGTTAACTTCGTGACCACGCTTAATGGCGAACAGCACTTCCCAGAACCCACCTACCACGAAGGTGACGAGGTAGATAGGCAGGAAGTAGGTCGCACCCAGCACGAAGTTCGCCCACAGGCTGCTCGGATCATGACCGCCCGCCAGGGTCATCATGATGGCTTCGCGCCAGCCGTTCATAGAAGCATAACCTGCTTCAATCGCCGTGTTAGCCTGCCAACCTGCGTTCCACATACCGAAGAACATGGCCGGGAAGGTACACAACCAAACGGTGATCATAATGCGCTTAAGGTCAACGCCATCACGGATATGTGACGTGGTTTTCGCAACACTGGGGGGCGAATAGAAGATGGTATCTACCGCTTCGTAAAGCGGATAGAACTTCTCGTACTTGCCACCTTTATGGAAGTGCGGCTCGAGATTATCGAGTGTTTGTCGAATACCCATCATCAGGCCTCTTTCTCGATCATGGTGAGATTGTCACGCAGGATGGGGCCGTACTCATATTTGCCGGGGCAAACGTAGGTACACAGCGCCAGATCCTCTTCGTCCAGCTCAAGACACCCGAGCTGCATGGCAACCTCAATGTCGCCCACAATCAGCGAACGCAGCAGTTGCGTTGGCATAATATCCAACGGCATGACGCGCTCGTAGTTACCCACCGGCACCATGGCACGCTCGGAGCCATTTGTAGAGGTGGTCGGCGCGTAGTTACTCAAGCCTTTGAACTTGGAGAGGTAGATACCCATTACCGAGTGACGATTGGCACCCAGGGAAAGCCATCCCAAAAAGGTGCGCTTATTACCCTCTTCCAGCAAGCTTACTTGGTTATGGAAACGACCTAAGTAAGTCACCTTGCCTTCAGCGGCAGCACCAGAGAAGACTGAGCCGGAAATCACACGAGTGTCATCAGGTTGGATGACTTCACCTGCCAAGAGTTCCTCGGTGCTAGCACCGATACGGGTACGCAACAGGCGAGGTTTTTCAGCACGCGGGCCACCCACCGCAATAATGCGGCTCATATCCAGCTTGCCTTCAACAAACAGCTTACCGAAGGCAATCACGTCCTGATAACCGATGTGCCACACTTTTTTGTGCAGCGCTACAGGCGAGAGGTAGTGGATATGCGTGCCTACCAAACCAGCCGGGTGCGGCCCAGCAAAGCTTTCGGTTTTGACGCCGCTAACATCACTGCCTGATACGGAAGCATTATCCCCCGTGCACAGAAAAACGTTGCCCTCGGTCAGGCGGGTTAGCACCTTGAGGCCGTCTTCAAATGCCTGGGCATTTTCATTGATGATAAAGGCAGGGTCAGCGCTTAGCGGATGAGTATCTACAGCGGTGACAAAGATATCGGCAGGAACGCTATCGATGGCTGGCGTGCGTGAGAAAGGACGGGTGCGCAGGGCAGTCCAAAGTCCTGACTCAACAAGCTGGTCGACAACGGCTTGACGATCAAGCTGTCCTAAAGCACCACGATCATGAGAAGCAAATGTCATCGCTTCTTCATTTTCATCGACTTTAATAACCACAGACAGCAGACGACGTTTTTCGCCACGGTTAATTGCGACTACTTCACCACCGGCAGGCGCGGTAAAACGCACGCCGTCAATTTTCTTGTCGGTGAAGAGAAGCTGGCCTAACTTGACCTTATCCCCTTCCTGAACTTCCATTGTTGGTTTCATACCAACATAGTCAGTGCCCAGGATTGCCACGTGACGCACAGGCTGCGCATCTTCAATACGCTGCTCGGGCGCTCCCGTGATGGGGAGATCCAGGCCTTTTTTGACTTCGATCATAGTCTCGCCCAGTTGATGGATCGGATATACGAAGGTAAGGGGTTCGAATGCTTATTTTCTGCTCAGTGAATTCTTATTTTCTGTTCAGATTGTTACCAGTCAGGCCCAAGCAAGCTTGAACCACCCCGAAAAATCTATCGCATTATAAAGATAAGCGCGGCCAATGACCACATCCCTGATGGCCTCCAAAAGTGCTATATGCATTTGTAGTGCATTTGTTTCTGGTACAAAAAACGCCACCCGAAGGTGGCGTTGATTCAACGTTTTAAGTAATGCCCTAATTTAGCGCACTACGGACCCGCACTAATTAACTCGCCTGACGTGGCAGCTTCAAAAACTGCACATTCGACATATGCTGAAGAATACGAATGACCTGGCAGCTATAACCAAACTCATTGTCGTACCAGACATAGACCACTGCATGATTGCCGTTAGCAATGGTCGCTTTGGCATCAACAATGCCCGCGTGGCGATTACCAACGAAGTCAGAAGAAACCACTTCTGCAGAGTCAACGAAATCAATTTGCTTTTGGTAAGCAGAATCAATCGACATACGGCGCAGGTAGTCGTTCAGCGCGTCTGCATCGGTACCTTTATCCAGCGTCAGGTTCAAAATCGCCATAGATACGTTCGGGGTCGGTACACGAATGGCGTTACCAGTCAGCTTGCCTTCTAACTCCGGCAGCGCCTTAGCAACCGCTTTAGCTGCGCCTGTTTCGGTCAGTACCATGTTAAGCGCCGCACTACGGCCACGACGATCACCTTTATGATAGTTATCAATCAGGTTCTGGTCGTTGGTATAGGCGTGAACGGTCTCAACGTGCCCTGTCGCCACACCGTACTCATCGTTGAGTACTTTCAACACCGGCACAATGGCGTTCGTCGTACAGGAAGCCGCCGACACGATGCGGTCATTATCGCCAATCGTTTCGTGATTAATGCCGAATACGATATTTTTGATGTCACCTTTACCCGGCGCCGTCAGCAGCGCTTTTGCTGCACCTTTACACTCAAGGTGCTGGCCTAGACCCGCTTCATCACGCCAAATACCGGTATTATCAACAATCACCGCGTTATGAATATCGTAGGTGGTGTAATCAATTTCGCTGGGGGAGTCGGCGTAGATGACCTGCACCACGTTGCCGTTAATGGTCAGCGTACGCGCGTCAGCATCCACGGCGATGGTGCCATCAAACGGGCCATGAACCGAGTCGCGGCGCAGCAGACTGGCACGCTTCTCCAGGTCTTTCGCCACATCACCACGGCCGCGCACCACAATGGCACGCAAACGCAGTAGGTTTCCGCCGCCAGCCTTCTCGACCATCACGCGCGCCAGCAGGCGACCAATACGGCCAAAACCATACAGCACGACGTCTTGAGGCTCGCCTTTGCTGCCGCCCGGCTGAAAGCCGTCGATGATCTCGCCTAGCTCATGGCGCAAAAACGCATCAAGGTCGCCACCGCCCTGGCGCTTAAAGCTCACTGCTAGCTTACCCACATCGACGTGAGCAGGCCCCAGGTTCATCTCACTCATCGCTTTTACGATGGGGTACGTATCTTCTACCGACAGCTCTGTGCCTTCAATTTTGCGCACAAAGCGGTGATCTTTAAGTATACGAATGACCGACCGCTTGATCAGGGAACGTCCGAACATGGTGGCAACAACGTTGTTCTGGCGATAGAGCTGACCCACCAGCGGAATCATCTGCTCAGCCAGAGCTTCATTGTTTTGCCATTCCTGAAAAACGTTTTCGAGAGCTTGCTGACTCACGTGCGGCCTCATTGGGTAACGGGGATGTGGGGATATTATCCGGGGCTTATTAGGGAGCCGCAATGAATGGATAGTCGCACAACATGTAGGGGTATTACAGAAAAAGGGCATTGACTACAAACAGTATTCATGTAGTACCAAATAGGCTCACAAAGCCCGCTTCACCTTAGGGCCTCTGCGTGAAAGGGCTGATCGTGTATGATTCAGGTTCCGTTTCTGCGCAAAACGATACCTTTACTATGCCTTCTTTCTCTCTGCTCGAACCGCCTCAGCCGCAAGGGATTCGCGATACGCTCTATTTGCAAGCGCCGCCGGGCAGTGCGACTGCCCTGGCGCTAGCTCAGGTAGCGTCAAGCGCACCGTTACTGGTGATCACTCCCAACACCGCCAGCGCCCAGAGGCTGGAACAAGATCTCGCTTTTTATAGCAGCGTACCGGTTCTCCCCTTCCCCGACTGGGAAACCTTACCCTACGACAGCTTCTCGCCCCACCAAGATATTATTTCTGCTCGGCTGAGAACGCTGCGCCTGCTGCAGGATGGCGTGCGCGGTATCGTGCTTGTGCCGGTCAATACCCTCATGCAGCGGCTGCCGCCTGTCTCGTATATCGCTGGCCGCGTGATGACGCTAAAGGCGGGGGCCACGCTGAATCGCGAAACATTCCGCGAATCGCTCTCCCGGGCAGGCTATCGTGCGGTAGAGACCGTTTATGAGCCGGGCGAATACGCCATGCGCGGCGCGATTATCGACCTATTTGCCATGGGCATGGATGAGCCGATTCGTATTGATCTATTTGATGATGAGATCGACACACTGCGCCACTTCGACCCCGGCAGCCAGCGCTCTACCGACAAAGTGGATGTCATCGAACTGCTGCCTGCCCATGAATACTCGCTAAGCCGCAGCGCGATTGCCTGCTTTCGTGAGCAGTTTGAAACCCTGTTTGATGTCGACCCGCGCCAGTGCCCGCTCTATAACGATGCTCTGAAAGCGATTCCCTCTCCTGGGCTAGAGCAGTATTTACCGCTCTTTTTCGAGGAAACCGCCTCGCTGTTTGAGCATCTCACCGAAGACACTCGCATCGCCTTGCTCCCAGACGTTTTCCACGCGGCTGAGCAGCACTGGCAGTCGATTGAATCGCGCTATGAGAATTTAGGTGTTGACCCTACGCGGCCGCTACTACCGCCTCACCGGGCGTTCTTCCCGGTTAACGAAGTGTTTTCAGCCATTAAAGCGCGGCCTCGCCTTGAGTTCACTGAGGACGACAGCCAACGCCATGCGCTTGCTCCTCTGGCCCAAGCACTCCCTTCTCTGGCCATTAATGCGCGCGCCAAACAGCCGCTGAGCGAGCTGGCGAGCTTCTTGGATAACCATCCCAAGACCCGCATGCTGTTTGTTGCCGAGTCCCGCGGGCGGCGGGAAGCACTGGAGGAAGTCCTCTCCCCGCTGAAACTATCGCTGCCCCATAGCGATAGTTTCCAGGCTTTTTTAGCAGGCAGCGAGCACATCGCTATAACGGAAAGCTTGGTGGGTAGTGGCCTATGGCTCACCGAGCCCGATGTCGCGGTAATTAGCGAAACCGAGCTGTTTGGCGACGTCGTACGGCAAAGCCGTCGGCGGGAAAAAGCCACCGACGATAACGAACTAGCGGTCCGCCACCTCTCCGAGTTGCGCGAAGGAGCACCGGTGGTTCACCAAGCCCACGGCGTAGGCCGCTACCTGGGCCTGGAGACTCTGGAAGCGGGCGGCCAGGCCAACGAGTTTCTCGCCCTCTCCTATGCCGACGGCGCCAAGCTGTATGTACCGGTGGATAGCCTGCACCTTATTTCACGCTATAGCGGCGCCGATGACGAACTCGCCCCGCTGCATAAGCTGGGCTCCGACCAGTGGGAGAAAGCCCGCCGCAAAGCCGCTGAAAAAATTCGCGACACCGCCGCAGAGCTATTGGATATTTACGCCCGCCGTGAAGCCCAGCAAGGCACGGTGTACGACTCACCGGGAGATGAGTACGTTCGCTTTTCAGCCAGCTTCCCGTTTGAGGAAACACCCGACCAGCAAGCCGCCATTGAGGCGGTGATTAGCGATATGGTGTCGCCACAGCCAATGGATCGCGTGGTATGTGGCGACGTCGGCTTTGGTAAAACCGAGGTGGCCATGCGCGCCGCCTTCCTCGCCGTACAGTCCGGCAGACAGGTCGTAGTGCTAGTGCCGACAACGCTGCTAGCACGCCAGCACTTTGAGAACTTCCGCGACCGCTTTGCCGACACTGCTGTCAATATCAGCCTAATCTCGCGCTTTACCGGTGGCAAAGAGATGACGCAAACCCTGGAAGGCATCAAAAACGGCCAAACCGATATCGTTATTGGTACCCATAAGCTGCTCTCGAAAAGCGTCGAGCTGCCCAAAATGGGACTGCTGATTATCGATGAAGAGCACCGCTTCGGCGTCGCCCAAAAAGAGAAGTTGAAAACCCTACGCGCGGAAATCGACATTCTCACACTCACCGCCACGCCTATTCCGCGTACGCTCAATATGGCCATGAGCGGCATCCGTGACCTTTCTATCATCGCCACTCCGCCCGCAAGGCGCTTATCGGTAAAAACTTTTATACAGCAGCGCGACAACAGCATTATTAAGGAAGCGCTACTGCGGGAGATCCTGCGCGGCGGTCAGGTCTACTTCCTGCACAACGAAGTAAAAACCATTGAGAATGCTGCTGAACAGATCCGCGAGCTAGTGCCGGAAGCCCGCGTTGCTGTGGCCCACGGCCAGCTTCCAGAGCGCAGCCTTGAGCGGGTGATGTCTGATTTCTACCACCGACGCTTTAACGTGCTGGTGTGCTCCACCATTATCGAAACCGGCATTGACGTACCTAGCGCCAACACCATTTTGATTGAGCGTGCGGATAAGTTCGGCCTAGCACAGCTACACCAGCTGCGCGGCCGCGTAGGGCGCAGCCACCATCAGGCCTATGCTTACCTACTAACCCCGCCACCCAAAGCCATGACGCGAGATGCCGTAAAACGCCTTGAGGCGATTAGCGCCTCAGACGACCTGGGGGCAGGCTTTACATTGGCCAGCCACGATATGGAAATTCGCGGTGCGGGTGAGCTTTTGGGCGACGAGCAGAGCGGCCAAATGGAAACCATTGGCTACACCCTTTATATGGAAATGCTGGACCGGGCGGTGAAAGCAATCCGCGCAGGCAAAACCCCTAACATCGACGCGCCCTTCAACACAGGCGTCGAAATAAGCCTGAATCTGCCTGCCCTCATTCCCGATGATTACATTCACGATGTACAGCAGCGCCTAGTCATGTATAAACGCATCGCTAATACGCAATCAGATACCGAGCTTAAAGAGTTGCAGGTAGAGTTGATTGACCGTTTTGGTCTACTGCCACAGCCGTTGAAGAATCTGATTCGGCAGACGAAGCTGCGCCACCGGGCAGAACAGCTCGGTGTTGAGCGCATAGAAGCAGGTGAACAGCGCGGCCGCGTGATTTTTAACACCACCACCCAGGTAGACCCGCTGACGCTGGTCACGCTGATTCAAAAATCTCCCCAGCACTACCGCTTAGATGGTTCCGATACTTTACGTTTTGAATTTCCAATGGAAACGGTCGAACAGCGTTTCGAAAAGATTGAAGCACTGCTAACGACCCTTAATCAAAAAGTAGCGGCGGCGTGAACCTTGGGGCAAACTTGTCATTAAGCAGCACATATCGGTAACGCATCGCTGCCCATTACCATGCGTACCAGCAGTGCATACATTGATTAGGATCGACCATGAACATTCGTAAGAACATTACCCGTTGGGGACCTACCAGCCTGGCAGTTCTGCTGGCAGCGAGCCTTGTGGGCCCCGTTTATGCACAGCCGTCGGCCGAGCAGGCCGAAAGCACTGTGGCGATTACTGACGACGCCACTGCTAGTGCAGAGCAAGTTGCTGAGGCGCAGGAACTACCGCGCGGCCACTTCCGACTGCCCGAGCACGGCGACATTATTGGTGAGTACTACACCGTTACGGTGGAGGACCCCGAAGAGACGCTTATTGACATCGCTCGTCGCCATAATATTGGCTACGAAGAGATTCGCATGGCGAACCCAGACGTTAGCTTATGGGTACCGGGTGAAGGCACCGAGGTAGTGATCCCTGCGCGCTATATTCTACCCCCCGCGCCGCGTGAAGGCGTGGTTGTTAACCTTTCCGAGCTGCGCCTTTATTACTACCCCGCCGATAACCCAGGCATTGTTGAAACCTATCCGGTTAGCGTGGGTCGTGAAGAGTTCGCCACCCCAGTGGGCATCACCCGCACCACCGTTAAGGTAAAAGACCCCGCTTGGGCACCGCCGGCCTCGATGCGTCGCGAGGCTGCAGAGCGCGGCGATCCTGCGCCTTCTATCGTACCGGCCGGGCCAGATAACCCCCTGGGCCGCCACGCCATTCTGCTGGCCATGCCTAGTTATCTGATTCATGGCACCAACCGCCCTGACGGCGTAGGTATGCGTGTTAGCCGCGGCTGTATCCGCATGTACCCAGAAGATATCGAGTCGCTGTATGAACGCCTACCAAGCGGCACTAAGGTAAACCTGATGGATGCGCCTTTTAAAGCAGGCTGGGCGGCAGACGGCACACTGTTTGTGCAATCCTACCCTCAGCTGGAAGAGAACGTAGGCAACTTTGAGCCGCTGCTTAATGCCATTGAGCGGGTCAGCGAACTGGCAGAAGATCAAGCAGAAGTGGATTACGAGCAGGTCAAACGCGCGGTGGAAGCACCAGACGGCCGCTTTGTGGCGCTATATGGCCCGCAAGCACCCGCCCCTGAGCCGGAACCCGAGCCGCAGCCCACTCAGCAGCTAGAGGGGATTTTGGAAGGTGTCGAGCTTTCCACGACCGTTCGAGTTGAAGGCGACGCTTAACGCGTAAAGCGCTAGGCAACAAAAAACCCCGCCGAGGCGGGGTTTTTCACATCTACAGCGACCACCGAACATGCATCATGCTCGGCGGCCCAAGCAGAATTACTTCTGCATGGAACGCTGGAACATGCGGTTCATTTCTTCACGGTTCTGCTCAGACATCTGCAGAGCAGCTTGCGCGTCGCGCTGAGCTTGGTTTGCAGTGTTCAGAGCTTGTGAAGCCATGCTGCGTGCTTCTGCGGCATCAGCCTGTGCAGATTCAGCAGTCATGCGAACTTCTTCCAGAGCGCTGGTAGAAGCACAGCCAGCCAGGATTGCCAGAGAAGCGGCAGCGGCAGTCATCTTCAGAGCAGTCTTCAGAGTCATAGTGTTCTCCTTGAGTCTTCCTTGGGTACTACGTTAAGGGTATGACAAAAAATAAGGCTAAAGCGTTAGCTTAAATTTGTCTACCTGCGGTGCAGGTTCTTTACAGCGACTTGTACCAGGGTTACGCACCAAGGCACGCAAGTCAAACGCTGTTTTATAATAGACCACAGCGGTTGTCTATAGCCACATATTTAAAACCTAGAACTTCCTTCAACAACACAAGCCTAGCGGATCACCACGCGTGTGCCAACATCTACTAATTCGGCCACACGTGCGATCTGTTCATTGGTGACTGCCACACACCCTTGGGTCCAGTGGAAGCTACCATGGATCTCTGGATCACCGCCGCCAACTCCGTGAATCCCAATAGCGCCACCCAACGCAGTATTCTGCGGGGGAGAGCCATAACGCCGGTAGTGGTCAAAATAGGCTTCGTAATCCGCTTGGGAGTAGATACCTTTTTCAAGCGCCATACGTGCGTGAGGTGGCGTAGGATAATCGATACCAATAAAGATATGCCACTGGCTTTCGAAATTAAATCGATTAACTCTGAATTCGCCCAGCGGTGTAACGTTATCGCCGCGAATTCGCTGGGTTTTTGCGCCACCGCGCCCCAATGAAATAGGCGCAAAACGCTCTACCAGCGCATTCCCGCGAAAAATGGTCAGCGTTGCCTCTTTATCGTCAATTAGCACCCACAACTCACTACTGTGGCGTGGCACAGCAGCGCGAGAAAGCAGCGTCTCAACCAAATCGGTTGGCTCATAATCATTCACAGCGCTTGTAGCAGTTGCGCTAGCCACTGCTGGCCAGCCCAGTGCCAACGCCAAAAATCGGCGACGGTTCACAGACATTATTTTGCTCTCAAATACAGGCCAGTGTGGCTAGGCCGAGGACGCATTAGTGGCGGCTGTTATACCTTATTCACACAGCTATTGTCAGCGTTTCGACCATCAAATTAGCGTTCAGAATAACGAGCAGCACTGAAATAAACTTTAATTCAACGATCACTAAATATCGTCAAACTCCTGCATGCTCGCGACTAGCTTGCGAGCTTCTGCATTATGACCTTCTGCCAATGCGCTAAAAAACGTCTCCTCGGGCTCAATTTTGGCCCGAGAAGCGCGATGTTCATAAAGGCTTTGCAGCTTACGATGGGACTCTACCGCTGTTTCGGTTAGCTCATCAATCGAACCTGCCACGCTCTGCTTTGCCAGAGCATCAAGCTCAGGCGGCTGGGGGAAGTCGCTTGAATCGTCAAACCATATTTCTAACACTTCACGATGATCCGAGCCATCGTGAAACAGCGCCTCAAGCCCTGTTTTCATCTTTAGCTCGCTATCGGCTAGGTAGGTGAGCGCCATGGCTAGGCGCTCATGCTCGGCTTGTTCTGCGCCAGCGCTGTATTGGCGCGCCATGCGGCCATGATAACCCGTTGCCCACTCAATGAGATCTTTGACTTGGTTATAGCGCATCCATGTCTCCTGTATCGTTGTTTCCATACAACGTGGTGGCGAATAGGCACATTTCAACCTATCAGAGTAAGCAACCAGACGCTATTGGCAACCTCTCCCTCTATCCACCACCGCACTGCCGCTGGGCTACCACTCCTGGCTTGTCTCCCGTAGCGAGGCAATATCACGCTTAGCCGCTTGGAGGTTCTCTAGCAGTTGCTCGGCTAACGTCAACTGGCTACCTACTGCAATCATAGAAGGATTTTGCACAGCGCGACGCGCAGCACCATCATCACTGTGCAGCTTCTCTAGCTGCCCCACCAGCCAGTAAAGCCAGCTTTCCGGCTGCTGCATGGCATCGCGTAGACGCTGCAGCTCTGCCACATCGGGGCCGTCACTGGCGAGTAGCTCCCGCCAGTCATGGCTATTCAACCGCGCGTGTTCCGTGACTTCTTTTAGCAGCGAGCCAAGCGCCAGCTCAAACAGCGCCAACGCACTTTCCTCTATGGCCATTTGCCGCACTGGCGCATGCTCATCATCGCCAACCGGCAGGCCGACCAGCAGCTCGGCCTGATACAGCAGTTGATTGGTACGCGAACGTGGGCTCACTTGCGCTTATCCTCCACATGCCATTTGCCGCCTTCAAAGGTCGCCTTCCAGCCGGTCGCTTTGCCCTCTTCGTCTGTCATCACGTACTGTTCTTTGTTTTTACGCGAGAAGCGAATTTGCGCAGGGCGGCCATCCGGGTCTTCACTGGGTGCTTTGAGAATAAAGTGATACTTCTCCGGCAGCTCGTCAGCGTGAGCTTTCAGCTCTTTAACCAGCGGCGGGCGGGTTTCACGATTTTTAGGGAACTTACTAGCAGCCAGGAACAAGCCACTAGCGCCATCCCGTAACACGTAATGATCTTCCACCTTTTGGCAGGCAAGTTCGGGCATGGGAATCGGGTCCATCTTCGGCGGCGCGACTTCACCACTGCGCAGCAGCTTGCGGGTGTTTTTACACTCGCTGTTGGTGCAGCCAAAGTATTTGCCAAATCGGCCAGATTTTAGCTGCATCTCGGAGCCGCACTTATCGCACTCAATGACCGGGCCATCGTAGCCTTTAATCTTGAACTTGCCGCTCTCTACTTCGTAACCGTCACAGTCTGGGCTGTTGCCACAAATATGAAGCTTACGAGTTTCGTCAATCAGGTAGTTATCCATCGCCGTGCCACATTTCGGACAGCGACGCTTGGCACGTAGGGCATTGGTTTCCGCTTCTTCGCCCGCGTCTTCCGCCACGGCCTCTTCACCAGGAATCAGGTCAATGGTGGTTTTGCAGCGTTCTTTAGGCGGCAAGTTGTAGCCGCTGCAGCCCAAAAACACGCCGGTAGAGGCGGTTCGAATCTGCATTTTTCGGCCACAGCTGGGGCAGTCGATATCAGTCGGCACCGGCTGATTCGGACGCATGCCCTCCTCGCTTTCAGCCTTCATCAGCTCCATGCGGAACTCATCGTAGAAGGCATCAAGCAGCGCCTGCCAATTGCGCTCGCCTTCAGCCACTTCATCAAGGCTGTCCTCCATGCGGGCGGTGAAGGAGTAGTCCATTAAGTCAGGGAAGGACTCTTTCAACCGCTCGGTGACGATATCGCCCAATTTTTCGGCATAAAAACGGCGGCTCTCCAGCTTCACGTAGCCACGATCTTGGATAGTCGAAATAATCGATGCGTAGGTGGAGGGGCGGCCAATGCCCTGCTTCTCTAGTTCTTTGACCAAGCTGGCTTCGGTGTAGCGCGCGGGCGGCTTGGTAAAATGCTGCTGAGGGTCGAGTTTTTCTAGCTGCATTGCCGTGCCCGTCGGCAAGTCAGGGAGGCTTTGATCTTCGTTTTTGCCCGTAGGCTTCATTACCCGGGTGTAACCATCAAATTTCAGCACGCGGCCTTTGGCACGCAGGTCGTAGCCATCTACTTCCACACTGAGCGTGCTGGAGAGGTATTCGGCCGGAGTCATCTGACACGCCACAAATTGCCGCCAAATAAGCTCGTAGAGGCGTTCTGCGTCACGCTCCATACCTGCCAAGTCAGTCGCTTTGCGCTCGACGCTAGAGGGCCGGATGGCTTCGTGCGCTTCTTGAGCACTCTCTTTGCTGCTGTATCGATTAGGCGACTCAGGCAAATAGCGCGCACCATACTCATCACCAATAAACGAACGGACACTCTCCACCGCGTCTTTAGATAGGTTGGTGGAGTCGGTACGCATATAGGTGATGTAGCCCGCTTCATAAAGCCGCTGGGCCATGGTCATGGTCTTCTTCACCGAAAACCCTAATCGGCCGCTGGCTGCCTGCTGAAGCGTAGAGGTGATAAACGGCGCGGTCGGTTTAGAGCTGGTGGGCTTATCTTCACGCGAAGTAATCGACAGCTTGGCTTTGCGCAGCTGCTCAATGCGCGCCAGAGTGTCTTTTTCTGACGTGGGGCGAAACGGCTTACCATCCTGACGCGCCAGGGCAAAACGCACCAGCTCGCCGTCAGGAGAAACAAGATCTGCATGCACATCCCAAAACTCTTCTGGGATAAACGCTCGGATTTCGCGCTCACGCTCAACAATCAAACGCACCGCGACAGACTGAACGCGCCCAGCGGAAAGCCCGCGAGCAATCTTGGCCCACAGCAGCGGTGAAAGCATAAAACCGACGACGCGGTCCAGAAAGCGGCGCGCCTGTTGGGCTTCTACACGGGGAATGTTAAGAACGCCGGGGGCTTTGAAAGCATCTTGAATGGCGTTTTTGGTAATTTCGTTGAATACCACACGCTTGTAGCGGCTGTCATCGCCACCAATGGTCTCGCGCAGGTGCCAGGCGATAGCCTCCCCTTCGCGGTCCAAATCCGTCGCGAGGTAGACGGCGTCGGCTTTCTCAGCCAGCTTCTTTAATTCAGCCACCACCTTCTCTTTACCAGGAAGCACTTCATAGCGCGCTTCCCAGCCGTTATCAGGGTCAATGCCCATGCGCCGAATAAGCTGGTCGTGGGCCTTGCGCTTTTTATACTCCGCCTTCTCTTCCGCCGACATCTTACGCGTTGCCGCGGCCTGGCGAGCGCGCTCCTTTGGGTCGGAGGCTGCCTTACCTGAGCCGCTGGTCGGCAGGTCACGGATGTGACCCACGCTCGACTTGACGATGAAATCGTTGCCGAGATATTTATTAATCGTCTTCGCTTTCGCGGGCGATTCGACGATGACCAGTGACTTGCCCATAGTGCTCCACTTTTCTATTGCCCAGGCGCTATCGCCCATGCTCTGAATACGTTGCCGCCTCAATTTGTGCTTGGCGACCATGAGAAAAATGCGCCTACCCTACCCCAGCCCTTGATTAAGCGCTAGTAGCAACCGCCTCTTAGGGAGCTAAGCGAACACTAACAACAACGCATTAGCGGCGCGGTGCGTTTTACGATGCTTTTTTGCATCAGGGTAGCTAGACACTAGACTGCCGCTCGGCACTCGGCAACCCAAATAGCCGCCTATCAATGCAAAAGCCCCCGCTAAAAAGCGGGGGCGAAGACGTCTTAGCAACTTTATCTAACGCTTACGGGGCGAGCTTCTGCGCTGCCCAGCCGGCCGAGTGGCTGGCTTTTTCTTTGGCGCCTCTACCGATGATTCCTGGGCCTTTTCAGCCGTTACCGTGTTACTCGCTTCGGCTGCTATTTCCGCTGTAGCCGCAGCGGAGTCAGGTGTGGGCGCTGTTTCAGGGGCTGGTGCCGCCAAGGCAGCCGGACGCGCTTTATCAAACAACGCTTTTACTTGGTCAAACCGGTTAGCGGCATGTTCAGTTAACTCACCGCTAGCGGCAAAGACATGCTCTAAGTGGCTAATATAGCTATCTATCTCTTCACCGGTTTGCCCTTTTAATAGCTCCGGCAACGTATTAAGCGCCTGCTCACGATCAAGCTTCAAAATAAAGAACTGCTCACGCACTAGGCGCTTAAATTCGCTCAAGGAGGTGCTGGGTTCAAGCTCCGCCCGAGAGGCGCGTAGGCGCTTAAAGTTACGCTCATCGGTGGCCGGTGCGCCACCTAGCACATAGATCACTGAACGCATCACGGCTTCATGAGGGCCACCCTGAGCAATTTTATGACGCAGCTCATTTTGGCGGTTTTCAATAAAGCGGCGGTGCTCAGGCTCTGCGCCAGGACGGCGGCGATGTACATGGGCATCCCCGTACAAGCCAACAGCGGCCTGGAGCAGCGGTTGACCATAAATATCCATAAACAGGCGCTCGGTTGAGCTATCGCGCAGGTCACGCCACGCATTCAGGCTCACTACAATTTGATCAGATGCCATGAGCTCTAGCGCTTTAAATATGTTGTCCTGCTCCACCGGCTGACGATGGCGGCGCACGTAGTCGGCCATAACCGGTAGCGGCACCGTCAGCGGGTTACGGTCTGACATGAGCTTGTAGCCCAGGCGAATGGGGTGCATACGCCGTATCCAGCGCGCCGCCTCGGGCGTCATGATGGACTGTATCCACGGCTGCACGTAGAGACGATAAAACCCCAGGTTAATTTCAGAGATGCGGGCAACGGTGGCGAAGCGACGATCATCCTCCGGCTGATGCATCACGTCACGATCAAGCTCTTCGAAGTTGCGCGGCGCAAATTCCAGCAGATAGTCACGCTCAATCAGCTCGGCGTCTGTGTGTTCGTCGGCGTGAGAAATCGTCGTTTCGTACAGCCCTGGCGGCATCACATCGATGTAGTCCATGTTCGCCGTAAATTCGGAGTGCTCTTTGCGGGAAACACTGCCAGATACGAAGATTCCCAGGTGCCCAGTGGTATCATGCAAGCAGTAAATAATCGTCTGCTCATTCGCAATGATATCCTCTTCGCCCGCGTACAGATCACGAATCCACCCCAGGGCCTGAGGCGGTGGCGTAATATCGTCCCCCCGTGAGCAAAACACCACCACAGGCGAGCGTACATTACGCAGATCAATACGCCGTCCATCGCGGGTAACCAGTTGCGCCGTAGAAAGGCGATTGCCGACAAATAAGTTATCGACAATGTACTGGATCTCATTACCGCCCAGCACCACATGACCACCCCACCAGCGTTCAAACTCTAAATAGCGTTTGGACTCGGTATCAATATTGGCATACAGGTGGTACTGCTTTTTCCAGTAGGTATTAGCCGGGTTGAGGCGCTCAAAGTTCTGAACCAGCCACGCCCCATCAAATAGGCCGTTGCCGATATCACTGGTCAACGCAGTGATCCAACTTCCCCCTGTCATACCGCCGGTATAACGCATGGGCGCCTTGCCATGCTCGCCAGCCCAATAAGAGAGCGGTGCACCAGCGATTAAGATTGGCCCAAATACTTCAGGCTCAAGGGCGGCGGCCATCATGATTTGCCAGCCCGCTTGGCAGTTACCAACCACCATCGGTTTTTCAGTGGTCTCCGGGTGTAGCGCAATCACGTGGCGCAAAAAGGCCACTTCCGACTCCACCACATCTTCCACCGTTTGGCCTGGCTCAGGGAAAGGTAAAAAGCCGATAAAATAGCAGGGATGGCCCGCTTTTAGCGCGACACCGAGTTCGCTATCAGGCTTAAAACCGCCGATACCAGGGCCATGGCCTGCACGCGGGTCAATAACGACAAAGGGGCGTTTTTGTGGGTCAATCTGGATATTCTTAGGCGGCAATACCCGCAGTAACTCATAGTTAGTCGGATTAGGCAGCGTACGGCCATCCACTAACACCTCGGTTTCAAAGCCGAGCACATTGGGCTTCGTTTGCTCCATGTGTTCGAGATACTGGTTGCCGCGCTCGCGCATGACATCCCAATAAAGGATGTTGCGCTCTACACTGTCACGCCAGTAGCTAACCGCGGCACGACCAAACCCAAAAGGGTCCATCATGCTAGCGAGAGCTTCACCGCCCGGTAACGCCGCGGAATCATTCGATGACCCAAACCAAGGAGCAGCAAGCGCATTGGTGGTAAGCAAAGGATTAGCGAGAAAGTTCATATATTCTCCCATTGGGTTGATGCATGGCACCAATCCCGAAGCAATGATGCTGCAATGCAATATAGTTTAGGCCACTCCTTGCCTAACGTCGATGATTACCACCCCCCTTTTCCAACGACTGCCTTATTGATCGAAACGTACACCGTTTATATACCGCCAAGCTTTCAAGGCGGTAGCCCTAAATCAGTGATAGCATTTCGACGCTGAGGCCAAGCCCTATATAACAGGCCTTATACAGTGCGCTTTTTTACCGAGGAAGTTTACCCTGAGGTGGTTATGTCATCCCCCACGCTGCTCAACCGCTTAACGTTTCGACAGCTACAAGTGTTTCAGGCAGTGCATCAACAACGCTCCTATTCACGGGCCGCCGAGCAGCTCGGCCTGACACAACCAGCCGTGAGCGCGCAGATTCGACAGCTTGAGCAAGCGTTGGGGCAGCCTCTCTTTAAGTATGCGGGGAAAACTCTCCACGTGCTGCCAACGGCCGATACACTGGCCCTCTCTACGCGGGAAATCTTTGGTCAGCTGTCGCGGCTGCAAATGAACCTTTCTGATATTAACGGCAAAATTAGCGGCAAGTTGAATATTGCGGCTGTCTCGTCCGCCCAGTACGTCGTGCCTTATCTGCTGGCCAAGTTTCGCGCGCGATACCCGGATGTTCAGTTGCGTTTAAAGGTGTGTAACCGCAGCCAAGCACTTGAGCGGCTGGCCGAACAACAAGACGACGTGGTGATCATGGCCATGGTGCCAGAAGACGACGGCTTGGTGGTTATGCCAATTCTTGAAAATGAGCTTGTGGCGGTAGTGTGGCCAGAACATCCTCTGCTAAGTATGCCCAATCCAACGCTGACGGATTTCGCACGCCATTTCGTACTAATGCGCGAGCCTGGTTCGGGGGTTCGCAGCGCCTTTGAGCAGCTTGCCGTGGATCAAGAAGTGCGGCTTCCGCACCGTATCGAGCTGGGCACCAATGAAGCCATCAAACAAGGGGTAATGGTACATTTGGGCGTTGCCGTACTGCCTCGTTTGGCGGTACAGCGCGAGTTGGAACAGGGCCTGCTCGCTACCCTGTCTCTGCCCAATTTTCCCATTCGCCGCGCCTGGTGCACGGTATACCGCCGAGACCACTTTCCCACTCCGGTAGCAGAGCTCTTCCTGCGTTTTGTGCGTGAGCATCTGAGCGAGTTCCAGCGCCACTTCCAAGCGCCTGGCAGCCCGCTTCCTAGCCATGGAGTTTCCTGCTTACCCGCCCTGTCACTGGAATACGATCACTAGCGGTTCTACGGTGTCTTGTTGATTGCCAAATATGTTACATTATTTACAACCTACGTATCAGTTAGCGTTACTCAGGGCATGGTAAACAGTTGCATCGCGGCCACATTTTGCACGTATATTTTTCGTGATGCGTCGCTCGGATTTTCTGCTTACCAGCCGCACAGTAGAGAGGCTCTCTCCTATGAGCAACACCCCTTCCCAGCGCGTGCCCAGCGGCGAAAAATTCCGTAACGAACATGGCATGACGGTGATTAAAGATGGCATGAAGCAGCGCAAAGCGCAGGCAGATGCCCCTTCACTTGAGCGCAAGCCAAAGTGGCTGCGCGCGCAAATTCCCGGCGGCGAGCGTTTTGAGGCCGTTAAGAAAAACGTGGCGACGCACCGGCTCAGCACCGTTTGCGCTGAATCCCATTGTCCTAACATGGGTGAATGCTGGAGCAATGGTACCGCCACCATTATGTTGATGGGCTCAGTATGTACCCGCGCCTGCCGCTTCTGTGCGGTTGATACTGGCAACCCTAAAGGTTGGCTGGATCACGAAGAGCCGGAAAATACCGCCAAATCCGTCGAGCTAATGGGTCTTCGCTATATCGTGCTGACCTCAGTAGACCGTGACGATCTAGACGATGGTGGCGCCACCCACTACGCCAACTGTATTCGCGCCATTAAAGCGCGCACGCCGGAGGTGGTTGTTGAGGCGTTAACGCCTGATTTTGATGGCGATAAAGCCGCTATTGAGCGCGTGGTCGATTCAGGGCTTGAGGTGTTTGCGCAAAACGTTGAGACCGTTGAGCGGCTGACCAGCAAAGTGCGTGACCCCCGTGCAGGCTACCGCAAAACGCTGGATGTGTTGGCCCACGCCAAGCAGTATCGTCCCGATGTCATCACTAAAACCAGCTTGATGTTGGGGCTGGGTGAGACCGATGAAGAGATCCTGCAAACCTTCGATGACTTGCGCGAGATTGGCGTAGACATCGTGACGTTAGGCCAATACCTGCGCCCAACCAAAAACCACTTGGCCGTGGAGCGCTGGGTAAGCCCAGAAGAGTTTAATCGTTATCGCGTACTGGGCCTTGAGAAAGGCTTTATGGAAGTGCCATCCGGCCCGCTGGTACGCTCTAGCTACCGAGCAGACCGTGTTTTCGAGAAAAACAATCTGGGTCTTGCCGCCCCAGCGGCCATTCCGGGGCAAGAAGAGCCGGACAATAACCGCATTCCTGCTTTTAACGTCGGTTAGTATATCTACCTTCGCCTGCATGGCGTTGCTCTGCCATGCAGGCGATATGCCCAGCATTTAACGCCCTTCGCTTTCCCTCGCTATTCAACTTCCTCAACTTCCCTGGTCAGCTGCTTATGCAGGCCTTACCAAGCGTCGTTGTAGCTGTGACGCTAACGCTATCGCTAGCTGCTCGCCCACATCGTGTTCTGTTGAAAGCTCAGTCACATCAGCAAGCCGTGTAACCTGCATCCCCGCATAGCCGCACGGATTGATTCGTGCGAACGGGGAAAGGTCGCCGTCTACATTGAGCGCCACACCGTGATAACTGGCACCACGACGAATACGCAGCCCTAGCGAGGCTATTTTGGCCTCCCCTTGAACGGTTTCCACATAGACACCCGGTGCATCCGGTTTAGCCCAAGCGCTAACACCATATTCCGCCAGCACGGCGATAACAGCGTTTTCTAAGGCACTGACCAAATCACGCACCCCCACTTTCCCGCGCCGTACATCCAACAGTGGATAAAGCACCACCTGCCCAGGACCATGGTAAGTCACTTGCCCCCCCCGATCGGTATTGACGACAGGGATAGCCCCCGGCATCAGCAGGTGCTCTGGCTTACCCGCCTGCCCTTGGGTAAATACCGGGTCATGCTCCACCAGCCAAAACTGATCGGCAGTGGTCTCATCCCGAGTATCGGTTAGCTCTCGCATGGATTCCCACACGGGCAGATAAGGGCGATGTCCTAGGCGATGAAGCTCTATCGGGGCATCATGCGTCATGGTTAAACCACCATGTGAACACGGCCTGTAGCTTTCAGCTCATCAAACAGCTGGCTTAGCTGCTGCTCGCCAGTAGCAACAATAGTGACACGCACTGACTGGAAGCGGCCATTACGGCTATCCACCACCTGCAGCGTGGTTTCATCAAAGTCTGGCGCATGCTTGACGATGACTTGGCACACCGCCGCAGGGAAATCGTCGGCGGCATCACCAACCACTTTCAAGGAGTAGTCACAGGGAAAGGTAATTTTAGGTGGCTCTTTGGCCGCAGGCTGGCGTAAATCTCGCAGCCCTTGTTTAGCGCCTTTTTTCATATCTCGCCTTTAGGGAACAAGTGAATCGTTTGATGGCTAACTGGTAAGTAAATAAGGCCCCACCCCTGACAATACAAGGTGCATCGCTCAGAGATCAGGCCTTATGGGATTAGCTGGTGAAATTGCTGATCAGGTTGCTAAAGAAGCGCTGAACTTGATCGAATAGGCGCTTGAACAAGCCGCCCTCTTCGATATTTTCCAGTGCTACCAGCTGACGCTCACCTACCATTTCCTCACCTAGATAGACTTCCAAAGTGCCAACGTTATCGCCAACTGCGACAGGGGCTTGAAGGTCAGCATCAAGATTCAAGCGCGCACGAAGCTCTTCATTTCGGTTACGAGGCAGCGTCATAAAGACTTCTTCATCCACTCCCACGCGTAGCTCGTTAGTATCACCGCCCCATACTCGCGGAGTCGCCAGTACCGCACCACGCTCGTACAGCTTCATAGTTTCATAGAAACGGAAACCGTAGCTTAATAACTTCTGGGACTCCTGGGCACGTGCTTCATCAGAGCTAGTCCCCATAACCACTGAAATCAGGCGCATACCATCACGCTGCGCTGAGGAAACTAGGCAGTAGCCCGCTTCCGTTGTCCAGCCAGTCTTCAGGCCATCTACAGAGGGGTCACGCCACAGCAGACGGTTGCGGTTCGGCTGATCAATACCACCAAAAGAGAAGTTACGCTGGGAGTAGATCTCATAGTGCTCGGGATAATCATTGATGATGTGCCGAGACAAGCGTGCCATGTCGTGGGCAGTTGAATAGTGATTTTCATGAGGCAAGCCGGTGGCGTTCATGAAGTTAGTGTCGTTCATTCCCAGGCGCGTGGCGTGCTGGTTCATCAAGTCTGCAAACGGGGCTTCTCCCCCCGCCAGATGTTCGGCCATCGCGACGCTGGCATCGTTACCCGACACAATAATGATGCCGTGCAGCAGGTTATCCACCGATACCCGATCACCGACTTCGATAAACATTTTAGAGCCGCCGGTGCGCCAGGCGTTTTCACTGATATTGACCATATCGGTCAAATTAATGGTGCCACGATCAAGCTCGCGCTCCACCAAATAAGCGGTCATCAGCTTGGTCAAACTCGCCGGAGGCAGGCGCTCATCAGAGTTGTGCTCAGCAAGAATCCGCCCGCTGTTGGCATCCATTAGAATCCACGAACTCGCCGCTAATTGGGGCGGTGCGGGAATAATTGTTTGCGGCTGAGGGATCACCTGCGCCATCGCAGGTGATACGACTGCCGTCATGGCCGCGAACAGGCAAAGCTTGGCGGTACGGCGAATTGACATCAATACATTCATCACAAACTTCTCACTAACAAAGAAAAAGGCGGCGCATTACGCGCCACTTGTGCACATGTTGAGAGGTATTATCTCACGACAAACACTTGAGGAAAGCCTGCACGACGAAGTTCTTCACGTGCCTGCGTTTCTTGTCCAGGATTCACAGGGCCCACCTGCACTCGGTGAACATCGGCATCGCTTTTCACGCGCACACCGTGAGGCAATTCACCGGCCAATCGCTGCTGGAGCTGCTGTGCTCCTTCGGCACTCCCTAGCGCGGCAATTTGCAGATAGATCGCATCACTAGCCTCTACGGCACGGGATGCTGCTGCTTGAACAGGCGCCGCCGGGCGAGCCGCCGGAGAAGATGGCGCCGCAGCACTCGACGCCATCACTGGCGCAGCAGGCGCTGCTGGTGAAGCGGTTGTGCCGCCACCCCGGCCCCGCTCAGCTAGCCACTGGGCTGGATCAATGGCTTCTACGCGTACCGGGCCTGTGCCGTTGTCCAAAATACCGAGGCGCGCGGCTGCAGCATATGAGAGATCAATTTCGCGGTCGCTGTGAAAAGGGCCACGGTCATTAACGCGGACAATCACCGAGCGGCCGTTATTCAAGCTAGTGATACGGGCAAACGTGGGCAATGGGAGCGAGCGGTGAGCGGCTGACATTTTGTACATGTCGTAGATCTCACCGTTAGAGGTGGCGTAGCCATGAAATTTCTCACCGTACCAGGAAGCCGTGCCCTGACGCTCATAGCCACGGGCATCGGGCAACACGTGATATGTTTCTCCCCACACTTCATAGGTAGAGCGATTACCCGCTCTAGAGGGCTGTTCAAGGCGCGGCTCGGCGTCAGGTACGGTGGTGACATCCGGCGGCGCAACCGGGTAGGCATCGCCAGTCATCGCATAGCGCTCGCCACTGGCAGCCGCCGGAGCAGCAGGCGCGGAGCTTGAAGCACCTACCTCTCCGCCTGCACGCTGCGGCGCTTGGCTGGCACACCCGCTCACCAAGGCAGCTAACAGCAGCGAGCCGCTTAGGTAGCGCATATTGATTCGCAGTTTAGTCATGCTCAGCCTCAGCTTGCTGCTTGATGGCCTCTGCCAGTTCGGCGACTGCCATGGCGTAGAGGTGGCTATGGTTATAGCGGGTAATCACATAGAAATTGTACTCACCCAGCCGGTAGCTTTCCTGGCCATCGGCATACTCCAGCACCAGGGGCACCACTGGCGTATCGGGCGCCAGGGAGTCTGCTGTCACAATGCCCTGCTCGACAGCCTCAGCGGCAGTTGTTGTGGGACGCACCGTTTGGTTAAAGGTTAGCCCATCAGGGCGCGCGTCAGGCCCTTCTGCCTGGTGATAGATCGCTCCATCACGCTGCCAGCCGTGCTCGGCAAAATAGTTGGCAACGCTACCAATAGCATCCACCGGGTTATTCCACAGGTCGCGCTTATCGTCGTCATCAAAGTCAACGGCATACGCCTGGTAGCTGGTGGGAATAAACTGCGGGTAACCCATGGCACCTGCATAGGAACCGTACAGTGAGCTGGGCGCCACTTCCTGCTGATAAGCAATCGTCAAAAACGCTGCCAGCTCGCCCCGGAAGAACTCACCTCGCGCCGGGTGGTGAAAAGCCAGCGTTGCCAGCGAATCCAACACTTTATGGCGACCTTTATGACGACCGTAGTAAGTCTCCACACCAATAATCGCAGTGATCACCTCTGGGGGCACGCCATATACTGACTGCGCGCGCGCGAGCGTATCAGCATGCTCCTGCATAAAAGCCGCGCCCTCTTCAATGCGCTGCTCGGTCAGAAAAATATCACGGTATTCAAACCAGCGCAGCCGCCGTTCCGCCGCACCTGCCATGGCGTCCAGTACTTCCTGGCGATAATTTGCCTGCATCAGCGCCTGCTCAAGCCACTCGCTCGGCACGCCCTGCTGGGCCAGCTCATCGACCAACTGTTGGGTCTGCGTATTGCGCTGAGGATCAAAGCTGATCTCCTCCTCTGCCGCTAACGCAGGGGCCGAACACGCTACTAGCATGGCAATTGCGTAACCGCCTGCTTTACTTCGCGCCCTGTTCATTCGCTCACCACTCCTGTGAATACGCACTACCACTGTTCAAACCTTTAACGTGGCAATAACCGCCGATGGGCATGTATGGACATGAGAATACCGAACCCAGCTAACAAGGTCACGCTGGAGGTCCCGCCAAAACTTACCAGTGGCAACGGTACGCCTACCACCGGCAAAATGCCGCTCACCATGCCCACATTGACAAATACATAGATAAAAAACGTCAGGATAATACTGCCCGCAAACAGCCGCCCAAAGGTATCTTGGGATGACGATGCCAGCCATAAGCCGCGGCCTACAATCATGATATATAGTGTTAGCAGCAAGAGCATACCCACCAGGCCGAACTCCTCACCAAGTACGGCAATAATAAAGTCGGTATGTCGCTCTGGCAGGAACTCAAGCTGAGACTGCGTTCCTTCCAACCACCCCTTTCCCCACAGCCCGCCGCTGCCAATAGCCGTGGTGGATTGAATAATGTTCCACCCTGAGCCCAACGGGTCGCTATCAGGGTCTAAAAATGTCAGTACCCGCTGGCGCTGGTAGTTGTGCATGTTCATCCATAGTACCGGCAGGCCCGCCGCGCCCAGGGCCGCGACCAAGCCAATGAGCTTCCAAGAGAGCCCAGCCAGAAGCACCACAATCACCGCAGCACTAGCCACCAGCAGCGATGTCCCAAGGTCAGGCTGGATAGCCGTGAGCACCACGGGCACGCCGATAATCACCGCACACACCACAATATCACGCAGCCTAGGCGGCAACTGGCAGCGATTTAAATAAGCGGCCACCATGAGCGGTACGGCTAACTTCATCATCTCAGAGGGCTGAAAACGGATGACCCCCGGAATTTCCAGCCAACGCTTGGCGCCCATACCTACATCGCCGACAACTTCAACCGCCAACAGCATCGCTAGCCCAGCGCCGTAAGCCAGCGGGGCCCAGCGTAAAAAAGTTGAAGGGGAAAATTGTGCAATAATCACCATGCCAGAAAGCGCAATACCAAAGCGCATGGCTTGGGCAATCACGGTGTCGATACGCTGCCCGGAAGCGCTGTAAAGCACCATCAAACCGCCACCCATCAACACCAACAGCATCCCTAGCAGCCAAGGGTCGAGGTGGATACGCTCCCAAATACTTTTGCGACGGGCAATACCGCTATCAGGCGGGCGTACCGGATAACGGCGCAGCGAGCGGGTAATCAGTTGCCAAGGCATCGCTAGTTACCCTCCACGTTGGCAGTGTCTTCTTCTAGCACTTCTTTGACTTCGTCAACTTGAGGGGCATTATCTTCCAGGAGCCAAGCATCCGTCATTGCACGTGCCAGGTGTGCGGCATGCGTACTGCCGCCACCGGCATTTTCAACAATCACCGACACCGCAATTTTCGGTTCTTCAATGGGCGCAAAAGCCATAAAGAGCGCGTGGTCTCGTAGCCGCTCCTCTAACTCCTCCGCGTTGTAACGCTGATCCTGGCCGAGTGAGAACACCTGGGCAGTGCCTGACTTACCGCCCATACGGTACTCAAGCCCTACGCCAGTGCGCCTTGCTGTACCTTCGCTACCGTTGAGTACCTTCTCCATCCCGCTATATACACGGTTCCACCAGTTATCGTTGGCCAGCTGAATATCGGGGAGCGTATCGGGTAGTTCTTCGGGCACTGGCTCTTCACCAATACGCAGGGCAAGGCGAGGCTTCACCCAGTGCCCACGGTTTGCCAACGCGGCAGTGGCGCTGGCCAATTGCAGAGGTGTGACCTGCCAGTAGCCTTGGCCAATCCCCACCGATAGCGTTTCACCGGGGTACCAGGGCTGGTTGAAACGTGCTCGCTTCCAGTCTCGGGAGGGCATGAGTCCAGTGCTTTCCCCCTGCACATCGTGGGCAACGCGCTGGCCAAAACCAAAGTTGGTCATACGCTCATGGAGCTTATCAATGCCGAGGTCATGAGCCAGCGTGTAGTAGTAGGTGTTGTTGGAGACCGCTATCGAGCGCTCCATATCGACACGGCCATGCCCCCAGCGCAGCCAGTTACGGTAGCGTCGGGAGTCGTTTGGTAGCTGATAAAAGCCGGGGTCATTAATGGTGCTGTCGGGGGTAATGACCCCTTCCACCAAACCTGCCAGGGCCAGAAACGGCTTGATGGTGGAGCCCGGCGGGTAGTGTCCTCGAATGGCACGGTTAAACAGTGGGAGGTCGATATCTTCCTGCAGTGCTCGATAAGAGGCTACGTCGATCCCGGTCACAAACTGGTTGCTATCAAACCCAGGGGTCGACACCATCGCCAGAATCTCACCAGTATTTGGCACAATAGCCACAATAGAGCCACGCCGACCATCCAAAAGCTCGTAAGCCAGCATCTGCAGGGAACGGTCGAGAGTAAGCGTTAAGTTAGCGCCGGGCACCGGGTCAGTACGGCCAAGCTCGCGAAGCACGCGACCACGGGCGTTGGTCTCTACCTTGCGTAGGCC